>CAYGNS010000129.1:0-4809 GCA_964351295.1 uncultured Gammaproteobacteria bacterium | reverse complement strand
CTGCGGTTAGCAAGAATGCGAGTAACCACAGTATTCCATGTTCGATGGATTTGTATTCCACCACCAACCAGCCGATTACATTGAGCAACAAGATGCCGATCACGAGCTTAACGAGGGGTTCGTGAAAAAACTGGAACTGATCTCGCAATGTAAATAAAAATAGAGCAACCCATAAGCTACAGGCCGCTAACACTACAACGGGCACCGTATAGGCCCCTAAATGAAGTGGGTATAACAACCAGACAAAGAGAATATAGCTCACGACTTTTGAGGCTAGGTTGTCAATCTCGCAGAACTTTAGCCACTCCCAAAACCCGACTAGCACGACGGCCGAGATCATCAGTCGCCAATATATATCGTTTTCTGCGAACAATGCGGCTAGCACGATCGCAACCAAAAAAATCGCAGTAATTACTCTTTGCTTAAGCACTCAAGCCTCCTAACGGTGGGTATGGTTGACACACCTATTTATGGTCGATCAGTGATCTATTGTTATTCAATTTTTTCGACTGCACCACCAAAGCGTCGGTCCCGATGAGTATAGCGATATAACGCTTGCGTAAACGCATCCTCATCAAAATCTGGCCAAAGCGTGTCAACGAAATAGAATTCTGAGTAAGCCGCCTGCCAAAGCATAAAGTTGCTAATTCTATATTCACCACTCGTGCGGATGTACAGATCGGGATCGGGAATGCCTGCGGTGGCAAGATGGTCGGCGAAACTCTCTTCGTTAATCTGGTCGACGCGCAACGTGCCATCAACCACATGTTGGGCGAGTTTACGCGCTGCGTTCACGATATCCCATCTTCCGCCATAATTAATGGCAACATTAAAATGCAAAGTAGAGTTCTGTGCGGTCAGCTCGATGGCATCCGCGGCCAACTGCTGTATGCTGGGATCAAGCCTACTTATATCGCCGATGATGGTCAACTTGACACCATTCTCATTGAGCTTCTTAGATTGGTGAACCAGAGCGCTCGACAACAATTCCATGAGCGCGTTGACTTCGCCGCTCGGTCGATTCCAGTTCTCGCTTGAGAAAGCGAATATCGAGAGATAGGGAATATTATGTTGCAGACAACTTTTAATTAAGTTCTTAACTGCCTCCACGCCCCTTTAGTGTCCGGCTACACGGCTCAAGCCTTGAGCATTAGCCCAGCGACCATTGCCATCCATGATAACGGCCACATGACGCGGTTTGGGGGTGATGATGATAGGCTGACGTTTGCGCTTAAATCGTTTGAAAATGTCCCACACAACCGTTTCACCTTTTCCGTGTTCCGCGTCCTTATTCCGCGTCTTTATTCCGCGACTCGCGGGTCAATCAGGAGCCATTCTAGATCTGCAACGAAGTCGTCGCCTTAGACCTGCATAATGTCAGCTTCTTTATCTTTGACTATTTCGTCGATTTGTTGCACGTAGGTGTCGGTTAACTTTTGAATGGCATCCTGCGCTCGTTTGTCGTCATCTTCTGTGATTTCCTTATCTTTTAACAAAGCTTTGAAATCTGAATTCGCGTCACGACGAATATTACGCACGGCAATTTTACCGTTTTCGCCCTCGCCAGAGGCAATTTTCACCATCTCACGACGTCGCTCCTCCGTTAAAGGGGGAAGCGGAATACGAATTAAATCGCCCGTGGTTACAGGGTTAAAACCTAAGTTTGCTTCCATGATGGCCTTTTCGATCACAGGCACCATGTTTTTTTCCCAAGGCTGAACAGCTAGCGTGCGGGCGTCTTGTACGTTGATATTGGCCACTTGCGTAATTGGAGTACGAGTGCCGTAATAATCTACTTCTAAATGGTTAATGAGTGCTGGACTGGCTCTGCCCGTGCGGATTTTAGCCATATCAGTCTGCATCGACTCGATGCTCTTTTGCATGCGTTGTTCAGCATCTTTAAGGATGTCATCAATCATAATGTACCTTACCTAATGAACTTAACGTGGTTCAATTGTGCGGCGCCCAGCGCCCGTCATTTTTATCTAAATCGCGATCTTCAATGCAATGTTTGGGCACGATAACGATCCACGATGCGGTTAGCGACCCGTAATCAGAGTGCCTATGGGTTCGCCATTTGCCATCCGACATAAGGCGCCAGATTCATTGATGGACAGAACGCGTAGATCCATACTATTGTCACGACACAAAGCGATCGCCGTGGCGTCCATTACTTTCAAACGCCGCTGTAACACATCGTCGTAGCTTATCACATCGTACTTAATGGCATCTTTGTGCAACATTGGATCTTTGTCGTAAACGCCATCAACTTTGGTCGCTTTGACCAATATATTAGCGTTAATTTCGGCCGCACGAAGGCTGGCGGCGGTATCCGTTGTAAAATAGGGATTGCCAGTACCCGCGGCAAAGATTACGACCCGCTTCAAATTGAGATGTTTCAATGCACGCAGACGCACATAGGGCTCAGAGACGGGCGAAATAGGAATAGCCGATTGCACTCGCGCTTCCACGCCACACTGCTTAAGCCCCTGCTGCAACGCTAATGCGTTCATTACTGTTGCCAGCATGCCTATGTAATCGGCTGTTGCTCGCTCGATACCCGACTCAGATGCACTAATACCCCGAAAGAAATTGCCTCCGCCGATAACCACCGCAATCTGAGTGCCGGTTTTAACGACTTGGGCTATTTCTTGACAGACCGAGTTGAGCGTTGCCGCATCGATGCCAAACTTCTGGTCACCTTTCGTTCCAGCCAGCGCTTCACCACTAAGTTTCAGTAAAATGCGCCGAAAACCACCTTTTGCTTCTTGTTGACCGGCATTCGGTATGGCTGTTTTCGGCATATAAAACCTCGCGGTTACGCGCTGTACTCAGATGTATGTGTGAATGCAAAGTTCAGATGGTAACTAATCACCCAATTAATTTGAAGATATTCTTCAACGGCCCGCTTGCGCCATCACTTCGCTAACGAAGTCATCTGCTTTTTTCTCGATGCCCTCACCTACTTCGTAACGCACAAATTCCATAACTTTCGAGTTTGCTGATTTAAGCAGCTTTTCAACAGTTTGATCTGGATCTTTGACGAAGGCTAGGCCTAGCAAGGTAATTTCATTTAGGTATTTGCGGATTCGACCTTCTACCATTTTCTCCATGATCTCGGCCGGCTTGCCACTGTCAGCGGCTTGCGCTAAATAAATTTCGCGCTCCTTATCGAGCAACTCGGTCGGGACCTCATCGGACGAGATACAAACTGGCCGACTGGCTGCGATGTGCATAGCAACGTCCTTTGCCAACTCTTCATTGCCGCCTTGCAGACGCACCAATACGGAAATTTTATTGCCGTGCTGATAAGCGCCAACAACTTCGCCATCGCCCGCTTGTATAATTTGGAAACGACGCACACTGATATTTTCGCCAATTTTGGCGATCAAACCTTGACGAGCTTCTTCAATGGTCGCCCCATCAGAGCCCTTGCTGTTCATCAGTGCATCTAGGTCTTGCGGATCGCCGTTAACAACCGCGTGCGCAACCGAATTGGCAAATGAAACAAAGTTATCGTCTTTCGCTACAAAGTCGGTTTCGCTATTCACTTCCACGGCGACGCCTTTACCTGCTTTTACGAGCGTAAGACTGGTACCCTCAGCCGCTACACGCCCCGCTTTTTTGTCCGCTTGCGCTGCGCCTCGTTTACGTAGTTCTTCAATTGCTAATTCGATATCACCATCTGTCTCGGTCAATATCTTTTTACATTCCATCATGCCGGCGCCAGTGCGCTCACGCAATTCTTTGACTAATGCGGCTGTAATCGCCATATCATCACCTTTAATTTTTGTCTGATTAGTATTTAATCGGCCCCTGCGGGGCCTGTTGTTCGAGAAGGACTCGGTATGCTTTTGAGGCGGCCCGACGCTGACGAGCGCCGAGCGATTTCTCAACATACGACACCGCTTAGCAGTGATGCTCAATTCGTAGTTGGCCGATTTTTTTCTCGACCATTAACCATGCAACCTGCATCAACGCCAACATTTGGCGCTAATGCAGTAAACGAACAAGCCTACTTAACTTTTTCCTGCGCTTGTTCAATCCAGTTTTCGCGAGCGATACGGCCCTTAAAATTAAGCTCAGCGTCAATGCGCTCAACATCCGCTTCGGTTAATTCCGCAATTTGCTTGAACGTTGTAATACCTAGGCCATGCAACTTGCTTGCGATGACTGGACCAATTCCGGCAATCTCAGTCAATTCGTCGGCGCTTGCAGTATCTGACGAAGCGGTCGCTGCTTTAGCTGGCAACTCGGCTTCAACGGTTGCTTCTGGTGCAGCGTCAGTTGCGGCTGATTCGGCGTCAGCAACTAATGATGCTAAGTCAGCATCGGTTACCTCTACATAATCATTTTTACCACCGGCATTCGAAATAGACTTGATTTGTGCCGCTTGTCGCGCATTGATAATCGTGTCTGCAAACACTTCTGTGTACAAACGAATAGCTCTTATCGCATCGTCATTACCAGGTATTACATAATCAACGCCATCGGGTTGACAGTTGGTGTCAACCACGGCGATTACTGGAATGCCTAGCTTATTGGCTTCGGAAATGGCAATGTATTCGTTTTTAACATCAATCACGAACAGCGCATCGGGCAAACCTTGCATATTTTTGATGCCGCCCAAACTGCGCTCAAGCTTCAAACGTTCGCGCTCGATAGTAAGTGCCTCTTTTTTGCTGAGCTTAGCTTGCCGACCCTCAACTAATTGAGTATCCAGCTCTTTCAAACGACCAATATAATTCTTTACTGTTTTAAAATTGGTCAACATGCCGACTAAACACCCGTAATTAACATAGTGCGCAC
>CAYGNS010000128.1:0-6574 GCA_964351295.1 uncultured Gammaproteobacteria bacterium | reverse complement strand
CATTAACTGTACTTGAGCATGCAGCGCTAAATGTTCTTGGTCGCTCAAATTGGCCAACCCTCGACGAATGCGCAATTGCGACAAACGCGAACCCGTGCGAACGAGCACGCTAAACGTGAGCGGCGCGATTTCAGCATACAACGGTCCCTGATATCCCGCCGCCACTTGATCAAACTCAACGCCGTGATCGGTAATTAAGCGCGTAAAGACATCAAGCCTGCCAGTTGAGCTTTTCGGATTGCCGGCCGCACTCAGCTCACTGGGCAAATTGAGCGACTCTAGCAAGGGCACGATATACACACATGACTTCTCTAACACAGCACCAGACTGTAAATCCACTTCATGCATTATTTGCGAACGTAAACATTCGGTTACCGTGCGGTCGCGGCCAGGCAAGAATGATGAACGCACTCGATACGCTTTGCGACCTAAACGAAGATCGATGCTCGCCGGCTGAATTTGATTATTATCGAGCGGCACATTGGTACTGATAACGCCTTGTGCATGCAGTTGCTCTAATTGCTGCGAGGGCACGGCCCCGCGCTGTGTGTGGTCAGTCATTTATTTTTAGTCTGGGTTAATTGAGCAAGCGCTCAACAGCTTTAATTAACTTTATTGATTGCAATTGCCCTTACACGTGTAACGGCCTTGGCAGCTTCGCGATGAACGACGCAGCTTTCGGGTTAAAAAAGCACGCAGCGTTGGGCTGTTCTTAAAACACGACGCTCGGATATTTTAGCTAAGGTATCGATCAACAATCTCGACTCCAACTGACCTTGCTTGATACTTAGCTCGTGCTCTGAAATGCCGAAGCCAAGAGCAGAGGCAGCTTGTTCAATAATCGCATGTCCTTCCACTTTGGCTGAATAGAAAAAACTACTGCCAACCAAAATACGGGCGCCGTGCTCGCGAGCCCATGCAAAATCGAAGTGCACTCTGGGGCTGCCTGATACCGCCGCCACAAAACCGCTCTGCACTCCAAACAAATGGGCGTTAGTACGTGCGTGAAAGGCGGCACTAAACACATGGTCAACCCCAATTACGCCAAGCAATTCTGGCCGATACCGCTTAACTAGCTCAGTACACTTTGCTTCTAAACCTACGCCATCTTTTTTGGGCAATGCAAAGAATGGCACACCATAGCGATTTGCCACCGATTCAATGTCTACGTCTAGGGCTGCCACAAAGGCCACCTCTAGCGGCAGTAAGCGGCGCTCCTTGATGCTGGCAAGAATGTCCTCCACAAGGGGCGTACACGCGCCTAACACTAGGGCCACGCGTTGCGGCCGTGGCGCGTCAAATACCTCTGCGCTGGCCTCATATTCACTGAGGAAATCAGTTAACGGCTGCCCGAATAGTAATGCACCAGAAAACTGCTCAGGCCATGCGCATTCGGCGCGCAAATATAAGGCATCGTCCAATTGGCACTGCTCTAGGCGACCAATATCTATCTGCGACTCAGCACAAAACTGCCCAAATGCAGCAATAAAGCCGCGAGGAGCTTTAACCTCCATTAACAGCACGGCTGAGCCCTGATTGCTTGTGTTTATGTCGTTCATATAACCATTCATCTCTCCGCCCCGCATTCTACACCGATGCGCACTAAATGAGAGAGTCAGTGGCGATACTATTTTGGTTTTGTTAAACTACCGCCGCGATGAATGCTGGGTGGAAGAGAAGCTCAAAATTGACGAGCTCACCGAAGACGCAACGTGCTCGTAACCGCTCAGGTACAACGAACCGCCAAAGCTGATCACATCGTCTCTGGAGAGCGCTATTTAAAGACATTGCAAAGCAGTGTCGCAAATTGCCACCGAAGAGGTAATCTTTCAGGTCACCGGACAGAGGAGCAAGCAGTAGCAGTGCATACTACCCGCAATAGCAGTACCTTGATGCGCGCATCTCGGTATGGTCGAACGCGGCGAACTAATCTGCCACATCAAACGCTTGCTGATGATCAATAACTGTGCTTTTCTCAGCAATGCCCTTGCGCGGCGTTTGTGCCTTTTTGCTTCGCGCACGCAAGGCGCTACCGAATACCGTTTTTACGGCGCGGCAAAATAACACCATGGCGTTGCTTACCCAGCGTCGAGCATTTTGGAGATTGAGCATGAGTACACCCAAGCAAACACCCCTGTACCAAGAGCATTTACAAGCGGGCGGTAAAATAGTTGATTTTGGCGGATGGGCCTTACCGGTTAACTACGGTTCGCAGATTGATGAGCATGTGGCGGTTCGCACTAATTGCGGCATGTTTGATGTGTCTCACATGACCGTGAGCGATGTAAAGGGACTTGCAGCGCGCGACTACTTACGCCACCTACTAGCAAACGATATCGCCAAAACCGACGGCATCGAGGGCAAAGCCATCTACAGCTGCATGCTCAATAAAGACGCTGGTGTGATTGATGATCTAATCGTTTATCACTTAAGCCCGGAGCACTATCGGATTGTGAGTAACGCGGGCACACGCGACAAGGTTATTCCATGGCTAACTCAGGTAAGCGATTCGTTTGATGCAGAGGTTATCGAGCGACCTGAAATGGCTTTACTTGCGGTACAAGGTCCTCAAGCACTAGCCACACTCGGGGCGGTGCTCTCCACCGCAGACCTCAGCCTGCTAAAATCTCTACAACGCTTTCAAGCGGCCACATTAAGCAGCACTTTCGTAGGTCGCACTGGTTATACAGGCGAAGACGGCTACGAGTTTGTAGGCGACGCCAAGAGCATCATCAACCTCTGGCAAAATTTACGCGCAAACGGTGTACAACCCTGCGGTTTAGGAGCGCGAGATACACTGCGACTCGAAGCCGGTATGGCGCTGTATGGTAACGACCTTGACGAGTCGCATACCCCACTTGAATCAGGCCTAAAATGGAGCGTGGATTTGCGCTCCCAGCGAGATTTTATTGGTCGTGCCGCGCTCGAAACCAATGCACCACGTTGGCAAAGTGTTGGGCTAATCTTGAACGACAAAGGCGTACTGCGCGGCCATCAAACTGTGCATATCGCCGATGCGACTGCGCCAGAGCAAGTGGGCGAAATCACGAGCGGTAGCTACTCGCCTACTCTGCAGTGCTCTATCGCATTAGCACGGGTAAAAGCGGATTTAGATCTTAATAACACCAATTTATCGGTATTGGTCCGCAACAAACAGTTATCCGTAAAGGTTGTTAAACCACCCTTTATTGAAAAGGCTTAAACCTGCATTCGGTTAACCACTAGCCCAAACCTAATTCTACTAATATCCCTATTCGGCCATTATCCGAGGACTTTATTTATGAGTAGCACTGCTTTTGCAAACAGACACATTGGCCTTAGCCCAGACGACATTCAGCAAATGCTCAGCGAACTGGGCTATGCATCGCTCGACGAGTTAACCGCCGCGGTAGTGCCAAGCAGCATTGCTGACAACACCCCATTGAATCTCGCGCCGGCCGTATCTGAAGAACAAGCGCTGGCGGAACTGTGGGAACTTGCGCAACAAAACAAGGTGCTAAAGGCGCGCATTGGGCGCGGCTATTACAGCACCTACACGCCCAAAGTTATTCAACGCAATGTGCTGGAAAACCCAGCTTGGTACACAGCCTACACACCCTACCAACCGGAAATATCGCAGGGTCGATTAGAGGTACTGTTTTTCTTTCAAACGCTGGTTACCGAGCTCACTGGCCTGGACATCGCCAACGCGTCGCTGTTAGACGAAGCCACCGCCGCAGCCGAAGCGATGACGCTCGCGCACCGCGCACTAAAGGCCAAAAAGAATACCTTTTTAGTCTCGCAACACTGCCACCCACAAACCATTGAAGTATTAAAAACCCGCGCAGCGCCACTAGGGCTTACGTTGCGGTTTGTAGACGAGACACAAGCCATAGACGACTGGCAGGACGTATTTGCCATATTGTTGCAATACCCCAACACATGCGGACAAGTGCTCGACCTGGCGCCGATCAGCGCCAATGCGAAAGAGCACGGCGCCCTAACAATTATGGCCACCGATCTGCTGGCCTTAACCCTACTTAAGACACCCGCAGAATTAGGTGCCGACATTGCGGTCGGTAATTCACAGCGATTTGGCGTACCACTTGGATTTGGTGGTCCACATGCTGCGTTTATGGCCGTTACCGACGCCCACAAACGGTCACTACCGGGACGGCTCGTAGGACAGTCGATCGATGTGCATGGTAACCCTGCGTATCGCCTCGCGTTACAAACTCGCGAGCAACATATTCGCCGCGAAAAAGCGACCTCCAACATTTGCACGGCGCAAGCGTTGCTCGCCATTATGGCAACCCTGTATGCGATGTATCACGGCCCAGACGGGCTCATCAAGATTGCGCGCCGCACCAATTCTTTGGCCGCACAGTTTAATACCGCACTGCGTACGGCTGGCATTAAAACGCGGGCTCAGAGTGATGCGCTGTTCGACACCGTTATGGCCGAAGGGGTTGATGCCGAAAAAATCATCAAGGCGGCCCGCGCTAAAGGCTATAACTTAGGCGCGGCTGGGTCTGATCAAGTGTTGGTAGCCTTTGACGAAACCTCGTCGCAACAAGAGATTGCCGAGCTACTTGAGTGCTTTGGTCTTAGCGGTATTGCCGCGAGTGGCGACAGTGAGTCGACCAATTCACTAAAGCTTGCAGAGCACTTCCAGCGCACCGATCAGTTTATGCCGCAACGCGAGTACCATCGCTATCGCAGCGAAACGGAGATGATGCGCTACCTACGCAAACTTAGCGATCGAGACATTGCCCTAGACCGCTCCATGATCCCGCTGGGTTCTTGCACCATGAAACTCAACGCAGCCAGCGAGATGACGCCCGTTACATGGCCCGAGTTTGCGCAGATCCATCCGCTCACCCCTGTTGATCAAGTACCTGGCTATTTAGCGATGATCGCGCAACTAGAACAGATGCTCTGTGCTGCTACGGGCTACGACGCTATGTCGTTACAACCCAACGCGGGTTCGCAAGGCGAATACGCGGGGCTTTTAGCCATTAAGGCGTATCACGAAGCCAATGGCGAGCTGCAACGCGATGTGTGTTTAATTCCAAGTTCTGCCCACGGCACTAATCCCGCCAGCGCGCAGATGGCCAACATGCAAGTGGTGGTAGTGCGCTGCGACGACAACGGCAACGTAGATCTAGCCGATTTGCAAGCCAAGATTGATGCCGACCCTAAGCGCGTAGCTGCCATTATGATTACCTACCCTTCAACACATGGCGTGTTCGAGCAGCACGTTAAGCAGGTTTGCGAAGCGGTGCATGCTGCCGGTGGCCAAGTGTACATCGATGGCGCCAATCTCAACGCGCTGGTTGGCGTTGCCCAACCCGGCCAATTTGGCGGGGATGTTTCGCACCTAAACTTACATAAAACATTTTGCATTCCGCACGGCGGCGGTGGCCCTGGTGTAGGGCCGGTAGGTGTGGGCAAGCACTTAGAGCCTTACCTTCCTAAAGACCAACACAACGCGGCGCGACAAGGCGATGCGGTGAGCGGCGCTGCGTTCGGTAGCGCGGGCATTTTACCCATTTCGTGGATGTACATCCGCATGATGGGGCCAGATGGACTGCGCTTAGCCACTCAATGCGCCATCTTAAGCGCTAACTATATTGCCAAAAAGCTGTCTAAGAACTACCCCATCTTATTCACGGGCAAGGCCGGGTTAGTGGCGCATGAGTGCATCATTGATACGCGCAGCATGAAAGATTTTGGTGTGTCAGTAGACGACATTGCCAAACGCCTCATCGATTTCGGTTTTCATGCCCCCACCATGAGCTTTCCAGTGGCGGGCACACTCATGATTGAACCCACCGAGAGCGAATCCTTACACGAGTTGAATCGGTTTTGTACGGCAATGACGCTTATCTTTGAGGAGTTTTTAGCTATCAAACAAGGTCAGATTAGCGCGGAACAGAGTGCGTTGCATCATGCTCCACACACTTTAGACGTGCTCACGAGCGAGCAGTTCGAGCGCGGCTATTCGCGCCTAGCCGCGGTATACCCAGACCCCGCAATGCGGCACAGCAATAAATACTGGCCGCCCGTGGGACGGATCGATAATGTGTATGGCGACAAAAACTTAGTGTGCAGCTGCCCGCCGCTAAGCGACTACGAATAAGTTCTAATCCAATACTTTTTCAAGCACATCAGCGGTTTGTAGGGTGAGTAAAGCCAATAGCGCGTAAAACTAGGCCAGTTACTCACACTATAAACTGCTTTTTTCTGCTCAGAACGACACGGCCAACGGCGTGGCCGCGACGGTTTAATAACGCAAACTTACGCCGCAGCTTCCTTGCTTAAAGCGAGCTTAGTCCACGCCGCCCCCACAAGGTCAACGACCCCAAAGAGCACAATCTGCCAAGGCGCCGATGCCAAAACCACAAGGCAGACACAGCCAACAAAAAAGATGGATCGCCCATACACCGACGCCGCAAAAAAAGCGCGATCATTCGCCATGGCGCTCGCCCAGTAGTAAAACCCCAGAACAATGGCCACTAGACCTAGTACGCGCACCCAGATTTCGTCGGTTGCCGGAAAACCCAGCGGTGCGAGCCATAGATTGGGAATCAGC
>CAYGNS010000127.1:0-6588 GCA_964351295.1 uncultured Gammaproteobacteria bacterium | reverse complement strand
GTAGTAGACCCCAATGAAGCTCACTGACGATTTAAGAATTGCCGCCACGAAAGAACTTGTTTCACCTGCCATCATTCATGAACAATTTCCCATTACAGAGCGCGCTGCCGACACTACCGATACCGCGCGTAAAGAGATCGAACGTATTCTGGAAGGCCGCGATGACCGTTTGGTTGTTGTGGTTGGTCCGTGTTCGATTCACGACCCCAAATCAGCTCTAGAATATGCTGAGCGACTTGCACAGCTAAAAACCGAGTTGGCCAATGACCTCAATTTAGTGATGCGAGTCTACTTTGAAAAGCCACGGACTACAGTTGGTTGGAAGGGGTTGATCAACGACCCAGATCTAAACGACAGCTTCAAGGTAAATAAGGGGTTAGGTATAGCGCGCCAATTATTGTTGTCGATTAATGAATTGGGCGTGCCAGCCGGCTGCGAGTATTTGGATCTGATTACTCCGCAATACACTGGGGATATCGTAGCGTGGGGTGCGATAGGTGCACGCACCACAGAAAGTCAGTGTCATCGTGAGCTGGCATCAGGGTTGTCTTGCCCCGTGGGCTTTAAGAATGGCACTAACGGCAATTTGAAAATCGCGATAGATGCCATAAGCGCAGCGGGTCATCCGCATCATTTTTTATCGGTGACTAAAGAGGGCCGGACGGCCATCGTGGCCAGTAAAGGTAATGAGTATTGCCATATTATTCTGCGCGGAGGTTCGGATGGGCCAAATTATTCAGCTGAGCACATTCAGGCTGCGGCAAATTTGCTCAACCAAGCGGATCTGCGCGCCAATATAATGGTTGATTTTAGCCATGCGAATAGCTTTAAAACGCCCTCGCGTCAGCGCGAAGCCTGTGAGAACGTAAGCGCACAAATCGCAGCGGGGGAGTCACGCATTTTTGGTGTTATGCTGGAATCGCATTTAGTTGAAGGTAGTCAGAAGGTAGTGCCGGGTCAGAGTTTAGTGTATGGACAAAGTATTACCGATGGCTGTGTTGGCTGGGAAGAAACCGAGATTCTCTGTCGGCAACTGGCCAGTGCAGTGGCTGCGCGCCGAGCGCGAAAAGCGGGTTAACGCCATACAAAGAAGTGCTGGTCCCCCAACAGTATGGTATTCGCGCAATGGTCCTGTGACATACACCGCATAATTAGGCATTGCGCAGGCGGGGCTAAGTTGGGTTACAATGAATTTTAGAGTCATTGATCTGTTTGAAATGCACCCCGTTGGAATTTGTAGGGTGGTCGCAAAATACTGGATTAATGGGCCGCGCTCTGGATTAACGTGACTTTGCATGCGGTATCGGTCGGGAGAAAGTGCTGATGTTCTAAAATGTCGGTGCTGGGTTTAGACTCAACTAGATCCGCAAAGATCGTGCTAGACTAGCGGCAACACGCGTGATTGTGGCCTGTTGATGTAGATCCAAAGTGTTAGTTGCGCCACGCACAACAAAGCAATTGATTCAGATGAACACTATGCAGGCATCCATCGTAAGCTCACTAGCAAGTAATTCTACCCAAGCTCGGAATATGATTTGAAACGATTTGCGCTATTAGGAAATCCGTTAGGCCATAGTCTGAGCCCAACTTTACACAAAGCCATATATCGTCAACTCGAAATAGACGATGCATGCTACCGCGCAATTGAGTTAGAAGCCGACAAGCTAAAGGGGTTTTTTGCGGGCTTTAGAGTAGGCGGGTTTGATGGAGTCAACATCACCATTCCCCACAAATCAACCGTTATTGACCTGCTCGATGAAGTCGATGCCAAAGCACGCTTGATTAATGCCGTCAATTGCATTCATCGCAAACGTAATGTCCTCACAGGCTATAACACCGATATGCTTGGATTTGGACATTCTTTTCGTAATCATGGCGGTAAAATTGCTGACAATGACTTTGCGATTATAGGAGCCGGTGGCTCTGCATTGGCGGTTGCCGCTGTTTTAGCAGAGGGTGGGGCTCGATCCGTCGCGGTGGTCAATCGAACTCGGGAGCGAGCCGAGCAGCTGCAGCTAGTTATCGAGACGCTGAATGACGAGGTACAAGTTCGCCTGTGCGAGGAAGCTGACCTCGCTGACTCTAAAAACAGCCTCTATTGTCTCATCAACACGACGTCGCTGGGTATGCATCCTGATGTGAAATCGAGTCCAGTCGCTGATTTGTCTGCGTTTATTAGTGATAGTACTTTAGTTTTCGATTTGGTCTACAACCCCGCACGCACTCAACTACTGGCGGATGCAGAGAAAATCGGCGCGCCGACCGTTAATGGTTTAGAAATGTTAATCGCCCAAGCCGTGTATTCCGTGGAAATATGGATGGGTGGCAATGTGGTGCAGCACATTGATATGAATTGTTTAATTAAAGAACTCGAGAAGGCACTCGCGCACAAATAAACACTCCCGGCGCATAACTCATTCCATTTTAACGAGTTCGTCTCTCGGCTCATTTGACCTTCGCCTTACCCTACTTTGCAAGCCGTTTTATGGGATGGCGGGGCTAATCAACCCTGTTACCGAGCCATTTGTTGCGGCATAATCCTCAGTCATTTTTTTGCTACGGTTACGGCTCTTATCAATGCAATCAGTTACGCTCTCGCTTGGCGATCAATCCTACGCAATTACGGTGGCCCACGGACTACGCCATCAGCTCGCCGAGTTGCTGGCAGAATACAATCAAGGCCAACAATGGGTGGTGTTGACTCAACAAGCAATACTGGATCATTACTCAGCGGTTGTGCAAGATTTGCAAAATCGCGGATTTCGTCTGACCGTTATTGTGGTTCCAGGCGACGAGTCCGCTAAGCATATCAGTGTTGCAGAAAGCGTTTGGGCGCAGATGGTCGCGGCCGGATGCGATCGGTCCTCAGTATTGTTGGCGATGGGCGGAGGCGTTGTGGGTGACTTAGGCGGCTTTGTCGCGGCCACCTACATGCGTGGAATTGCCTATGTGCAGCTGCCGACCACGCTGCTTGCGATGATTGACTCCGCAATTGGAGGTAAAACAGCGGTTAATCTCGCCGCGGGTAAAAATCTCGTCGGCGCAATCTATCAACCTAAAGCGGTACTCATTGATCCCGAATTCTTAGTGACCTTACCGCGCCGAAACGTTGTTTCGTCATTGGCCGAAGCGATCAAGTACGGTTTTATACGCGATGCAAGTATTTTCAATGCGATCGAAGACCATTACGACACATTGGTCAATATGGCCGACGATAGGCTGTTAAACGAAATCATTTTTAAGAGTTGTTCCATCAAGGCGCAAATTGTGTCTAACGACCAGTTTGAAAACGGCGAGCGTCGACTGTTAAATTACGGGCATACGATTGGGCATGCGTTCGAGACAATTCAGTCTTATGCCGGTATTTACCATGGCGAAGCCGTTTTATATGGAATGAAGTGTGCTAATTTTATTTCGCATCGCAAGGGTTTATTGAGTGACACAGAGTTTAAGCGGGCACAGCAGGTTTTAGCTCGTTTTGAACTGCCGGAGCTAGCCCGGGTCACTGGGCAAAAGGTGCTTGACGTGGTCGCGCATGATAAAAAATTTATAAACGGAAAACTCAATTTTATCTTGATAGACCGTATCGGCAATGGCGTGGTCGCAACGGATGTTACGAGCGATGACATTGTGGCGAGCCTATCCGCTATTGCTTAGCGATGCTGTCTCAATCTGCGGCAAGAATTGAGTCATTATAAAAAACAGAGCTGCTGATTAGGAGTCAAAATGGCGCGTTGTGTATTAGTGGTTAATGGCCCCAACTTAAACCTGTTAGGTGAAAGAGAGCCAGCAGTGTATGGCGCGCAGACGCTTACTGAGTTAAATGCGTGGCTCGAGGCGCAAGTAAGCGACTTAGAGCTGATCTTTTTTCAGTCTAATCATGAAGGTGCGCTCATTGATTGTTTGCAGGAGCATCGACACAGTACCGACGGTTTAGTCATTAACCCCGGTGGATTAACTCATTATTCAGTAGCGCTGCGCGATGCGATTGTTGGATGTGCTTATGCCGCGGTAGAAGTCCATATTTCGGATATTTACGCGCGCGAGCCATTCCGCCAAGTGTCGCTTGTTAAGGATGTATGCATCGCGCAAATATCGGGCCGCGGCAGCGCCGGCTACCTCGAGGCCATGGATGTTTTAAAACAACATTGGCAGCGTGGCTAAATCACATGCTAAGCGTTTAAAGCGAGCGAGATAGAAAATGAAGTTTCAAGTTCAGGCGACCGAGGCTCGGGCACGGGCCGCGCAGTTATCGTTTGCGCGTGGCGAAATCCAAACGCCGATCTTTATGCCTGTGGGCACGTCAGCCACGGTAAAGTCGGTAAGTCCTGACGAGCTTGATGCGGTAGGCGCACAAATAATTTTAGGCAATACGTTTCATTTGATGTTGCGACCAGGAGTGGAAGTGATTCGCGCTCACGGTGATTTGCACAATTTTATGCAATGGCAAAAGCCAATCCTAACGGATTCGGGTGGCTTTCAAGTGTGGTCCCTAGCGCAGTTACGTAAGATTTCGGAGCAGGGCGTTACTTTTCGATCACCCGTAGACGGGAGTCAATGGTTTTTGGGACCAGAAGAGGCGATACAAATCCAGCATCAATTGGGCTCGGATATTGTAATGATCTTTGATGAATGCACCCCGTACCCAGCTACCGAGCAAGCCGCGCGTGAGTCCATGGAACTATCCCTTCGTTGGGCGCAGCGCAGTAAAGCGGCGCACGGGACGTCAACCGCTGCGCTGTTTGGAATAGTACAAGGCGGTATGTATGCGCATTTACGCGACGAATCTCTACAGGGTCTGCAGCAGATTGGTTTTGATGGCTATGCCATCGGGGGGTTGTCGGTCGGTGAGCCTAAAGAGGAGATGTATGCTGTACTCGCTCATTTAGCCCATCAGCTACCCGCCGACAAACCACGTTATTTGATGGGGGTCGGGACGCCTGAGAATTTGGTCGCCGCGGTGCATTACGGTATTGATATGTTCGATTGTGTATTACCAACTCGCAATGCCCGCAATGGTTGGCTGTACACACAAACAGGCGTGGTGAAGATTCGTAACGCGCAGTACGAGTTTGACACTCGCCCAATTGATGCTGAGTGCGGTTGCAGCACTTGTAAACAGTTTTCGAGGTCTTATATTAAACACTTACTTAAAACCAATGAGATGCTGGGTGCACGTCTAGCAACCATCCATAATTTGTATTATTTCCTACACTTGATGCAATCTATGCGCACCGCCATCCAAATGCATAAATTCGATGAATTTAAGCACAATTTCTTCAGCAAACGAGGTCAGCCTGACCCAACTGTGGCATAATCTGGCGCGTTTTTAGAGGCTCTCTCTGTGGTGTTTCGCAGGCGGTAGACTGGTCTTTTAATTTGAATAACGAGGAATAAACGATGTCTTTTTTCATTTCTGACGCCATGGCACAAGCGGGCGCATCT
Organism: uncultured Gammaproteobacteria bacterium; assembly: GCA_964351295.1. Classification (GTDB taxonomy): domain Bacteria; phylum Pseudomonadota; class Gammaproteobacteria; order Arenicellales; family Arenicellaceae; genus Arenicella. The sequence goes on along the minus strand of CAYGNS010000127.1, from coordinate 1,143 downwards.
CAACCGAGCACATTCATGAGCCTGTTGCCAATGGTGGTTTTGTTTGTGGTTTTCTACCTATTACTCATTCGTCCCCAGCAAAAGCGTCAGAAAGAACATCGAAATATGGTGGCCGGTTTAGCGAAGGGTGACGAAGTGGTGACTATGGGTGGTCTGCTTGGGAAAATAACTAAAGTAGAAGATAACTTTGTGACACTTGAAGTAGCGAACGGCCTAGAAGTGCGCTTACAACGGTCTTCCGTACAAGCCATGATGCCCAAGGGTACTTATTAAATTTAGTGTTCCGTTCCCGTTGCTTCACTGCTCGCCGCATGTTCAGCAGTTGAAGCGCCAGATTTTACAACCAGCTTTTGAGTGACGCGATTAATGGGCACAGTAAATCGCGCTAATGCCTTACTAAAACTATGAATCGAAACCCCATTTGGAAATACCTCGCTCTGATCGCTCTTGTTGCGTTTGGTTTAATTTATGCTTTGCCCAACGTATATCAAGCTGAGCCAGGTGTACAAGTCATTGGAGCGCGCAATATTGAGGTCAATCAGGATGTGGTGGAACGCGTCTCCCGCGCTCTTGAAAATGGTGGGGTCGCAGTGCGGTCAATCACATTTGATGGCGAGAAAATTCGTGCAACGGTAGGCTCCGAAGAAGAACAGAATTCGGCGCGAGATATACTTCGAACGGCGCTCGGCGATGATTATCCCGTGGCACTGGCCGATGTGGCCACTACGCCGAGTTGGTTGCGCAGTTTGGGCGGCGCCCCGATGTTTTTAGGGTTAGATTTGCGTGGTGGTGTGCATTTTCTTATGCAGGTTGACATGAACGCCGCCAAAATCAAGGCAATGGAGAACTACGAAGCCGATCTGCGTCGGATACTTCGCGAAGACCGTATTCGTTACGCGGGTCTTACGACTACCCAAGCGGGTGAAGTGACTATGCGTTTGCGTACCGAGCAAGAACTGGCGGACGCGCAAGCCAAAATTGAGCAGGAGTTTCCAGAGTTAAGCCAGTTTCAACGGCCGGTGGACTCGACCTTCGATCTGCAACTCCGAATGTCTGAGCAAGCATTTGAAGAGCTGAGCCGTTCGGCGTTGAAAAAGAACATGCTATCGATTCGTAACCGCATCGATCAGCTTGGCGTGTCTG
>CAYGNS010000126.1:0-6630 GCA_964351295.1 uncultured Gammaproteobacteria bacterium | reverse complement strand
TCGCTATGGCGCTGCTTCCGGTACCTGCTTGGTTACAGATATTGGTTATTTCATTATCGGGGTTTAGCTTGATGCTTCTGCTCGTGGGCCGCCGCGAGATGTTGTCCGCGCCCGCGTTGCCGTAGCCAACGCACTGACTCTTTTTTGCTGTTTTAGCCAGAATGAATCTTTCTGATTTTAGCTTTGTTTTGCCCGATGAACTCATCGCGCAGTATCCTGTCGCGAATCGCGTTGATAGCCGACTATTAGAAGTGAGTCCCTCCGGTGAGTTTATCGATCACAAATTTAGTACAATTCTCTCGCTATTAAATCCAGGTGATTTACTAGTACTTAATAATACGAAAGTAATCAAAGCACGCTTGCAAGGCAGTAAGGAATCGGGTGGGCGCATCGAAATTATGCTGGAGCGTATTATCGCTCCGCAGCGGTTTATCGCACAGGTTAAGGCGTCGAAGTCTCCTAAAGTAGGGCAGGGCTTGCGAGTAGAAGGTGCCGCTGAGAAGTTAATAGTGGTGGCCCGCCGCGATGCTTTTTTTGAAATTGAAATAAAGGCGGAGCCAAGCTTTGAGATTGGCGCATGGCTGCAAACTTACGGACAGCTGCCGCTACCTCCTTATGTACACCGCCCAGTAAATAGTGCCGACGAGGCTCGGTATCAGACGGTGTACGCAGAACACGATGGTGCGGTCGCCGCGCCCACAGCCGGGCTCCATTACACGCCTGAGTTACTCGAAGCAATCGCCCGCAAAGGCGTGGATATCGCTTATTTAACCTTACACGTTGGGGCCGGGACGTATCAACCGGTGCGCGTAGCGGATATCGCGCAACACACCATGCACAGCGAGTACGCGCAGGTGAGTCAAGAGGCTTGCGATAAGGTAAATCAAACCAAAGCGCGCGGCGGCCGAGTCGTTGCCGTGGGCACAACCTGCATAAGGTCATTAGAAACGGCCGCCCAACAGAGTGTCGGATCCGACCTACAGCCATTTGCGGGCGAAACCGATATCTTTATCTACCCTGGATTTGAATTTAAAGTGGTGGATTGTTTGCAGACCAACTTTCATTTACCCGAATCAACTTTAATGATGCTGGTCTCCGCATTTGTAGACCACCCCACAATCATGGCCGCGTATGCGCACGCCATTGCGCAACGCTATCGCTTTTTCAGCTATGGCGATGCGATGTTTTTGCACCGGCGTACAGTTTGATGTAGGGATTGATCATAAGTCAAAGGCTAGCCCTTTAAATGCACCAGTGACCTCTCCCCCGATCATTAAATTTAGAAACAGGTTGATTTTGAAAAATGGGAGATAGGATGAAATATTTTTTATCGGATGTTATATCTCTTGCACTAGTTGTAATTTCCCACTTGTTTGCTCAACAGGTTTTATACGACTTTCAATTTTCAAATGAATTGTCGCATCCATTATTTGTAATAATTCGAGACGCTATTTTAGGGTTAACGTTATTTTTACTCTTTAGCGTGGTGTTCAAAGTGATCAAACCTTGCAGGTCACGAGTTGTGGCTATTACTGCATTTATAGTGCTTGTTTATTTTGGTTATTTTTTTGGTGGTGTAGTTGTCATGGCATCCGACTCTATTGCATTGTTTGAGAGATTTCTTCTGAACTCATGGGTTGTGTTTTATTTTTTAGCGACACTAGCATTTGTATTCCGACAAACGAAAAAGTGACATCTTCGCCCAGAAACTAGGCCAGTACATGGATGAGCTTTCCAGTTAATCTACGATGAAGGAGATCTCAAGATGAAGGAGAATCGATACTCAGAAGCTAGTAAAGGGGACACACGCGACTGGTGACAGCAATTGCAACGGTTGGCTCCTCGGTGAGGGCACAGAAGTGGATAGTGTCAAAAATCTTTCGCACTTTCGATTGTCGGTAAGCTCCGGGCACCACCGTCGCTCAATAGCCGAACTATAGCTTTGGAATACCGTGCGAGCGTAATAGTTTTGTGAATAGGTGGTGGGCTAGGGTGAAAGCGAGAATGTTGCCGCATACTATGCCCATATTATATGTTCGGGGTCAGGTCTTTGATTTTTGGTTGAGTGGGCATATAGAAAGGCTATGGCAAGACCATTAAGACTCGAATTCGCTGGGGCGCTGTATCATGTTACGTCGCGGGGTGATCGGCGCGAGGATATTTATTATTCCGATGACGACCGCGAATTGTTCCTATCTGTGTTGGGGGAGGTGTGTGATCGCTTCAATTAAGTGTGTCATGTGTATTCCCCCCAATAATCAGCAGACATTTTGAGTAGAAAATTCTTAAAATCCAAGTAGAAGAATTTTCTATGCGAACACCCAGATTTACCGATAGCCAGATTCCGGCAATCCTCAAACAAAACGAGGTCGGTGTGGCCGTTCAAGATTTATGCCGCGAGCACAGCATTAGCGAGGCTACTTTTTATAAGTGGCGAGCTAAGTTCGGCGGCATGTATAGAGTACCAGATAGGGGTGCTTAGCGAGTACAGTCAAATCATTACTGCTTCATCAGGAAACGCTAAAACATACAGCAGCCTACCAAAAGCTAGTGGTGACCAAGAAGTGGGGTACATTCAGTCGGGCGACATAACAAAGGCGCGTGCGTGTATGAAAAACTGATTAAAGTATTGAGACAGGTCGGTATGTCACCAGCGAGCCGATTGAATTAAGAGGAAGGCTGAACACTTATGGATATGTTGCTAACAAACCACAAAAATATTCCGCCGAAAAGGGCCCATATTTGACCCTTTAACTCATAGTTTGGCTCAAAAATGGCTTGTCGGTGTTAGTACACATGAATAGAAACCTTCAAAGATCTGTGGATGGTTATGTGATGATTAAAAATATTTGGGTTTCAAGGGTGACAATTTTAATTATTACCCTGTTATTAAGTGCTTGCGCTGTTGGGATAAGTGAACCCTTCGGTTTTAAACAAGATCTTGCTCCACACTCTTTGGTTGGCTCATGGAGCGAAGAGGGGAGTCAGGAACAAGACTTAGAGATTGAATTGCATCCACAAGATAAATCCAAACTTATATTACAGATTCCGAGTGAGAATTTGAATGTCATGCTTGAATTCTATCGTTTTGAAGGCGACGATTTTTTTTTAATAAATAGCGCGGCAATATTTGATACTCCAGAGGTTTCGAGCTGGTTTTTGGTATATAGGTTTAGTTTGAATGGAAATGTTTTGACTGTAGAACAACTTAACTATGAACGCTTAATAGCAGATTCGTTCGGTACCATCTCTTATTCTTTGTGCAATCTAAATAGAAGGGATAGGCAAAATATTCCTCAGGAAGTCCATCAATGTGAAATTGTAATGTTAGATACAAAAAAATTTTGGGACGCGTATAAGCTATCCGATGAAAAGTTTTTCGAGAATAGTTTTATGATTCTAAAAATGGAAGAAGACGGCTAAGTGGTTACTAAAAAGTCGATCGTGGTCCTATTTTTAGCCGTGGTGACGGGGTTTCACTCTATTGAGCCAGTAGTGGGCGAGGGACGTCGCATTACGATAATCGGTTCATGGTGGATAGTTGAAGAAACTGGCAGCCCATGTCCTGATTTTCTTGTTTTTGAGGAAAATATGTCGTACGTAGTGTTAAACGATTGCCACGGCCTAGATCATAAGAACCCTGTAGTAGAGCGAGGAAAGTGGACTCATAGCATAGATAGAGCGGACAATTCGATTGTTTTACTTGACAGAGAGACTTTCGGTATGGGCTCGATATTTCCGAAAGCCAGTAAAATTCATTTTCATGTCAAGTCTGTTAATCAGTCGATGATTGATTTGTGTGTCGATATGGAAAAGCAGAAAATTTGTCTTTCATTGAAACGGGCTGAGCTGGGTAAAGACTAAGCGAGTTCTTGGCTACATTGATCTGCGAGGCTATGATTTTCATTTACAAACAGGAGATCACATGGCTGCTAAAAGTGAACGAATAACCATCCTGGCTACACCAGACTTTAAGGCGTTTTTGAATGCTGAAGCGCAAGGATTAAGTGTTTCTGAATTAGTCCGCGAACGCTGTGCTGTTCCTGCAAATAGTGAAGAAGATGCCACGCTGTTAGCATCAATCACTGATCAAGTTAAATTATCCACTAGCGCAGCAGATAAGGCTCTTTCTAGAGGCTTAAATGACCTCACTCTGGCCCTTAGCGAAATCAGAAAAGGTAAGTAAGTGGGCACGATTAAGGATGCCATTGATGCGATGAATAAGGTCGTATTAATGAACGATAAAGTTGAGAGGACAGGCCATGCGCTGAGTGAACTCGCGAAAGAACTGCGCGACCACGAGGGGCGATTGATACGCATTGAGACATTTATCGAAATGGCAAAATCTAACCAGAACAAGCTAAGCCATCGCTAAACTAATTTGAAGCGTCAAATGTAAAACACGCTCGCGTTGCCCGCCCAAGATAGTGTCAAGAGTCTGTCGCACTTTTGATTATGGATATGCCTCGGACGCCACCGTCGCCCACTAGCCGAACTAAATTTTTGGAATATCGTGCGAGCGTAATAGTTTTGCAACGGAAAAATGGGGTCCATATATGACCCCTATAATGCTCTGACCCCTATCATGCTCGTTTGATTTGGGGGCGACCGGTAAAAGCAGCTATGACATTGCTGATTATCTAAATCTAAGCGTACGTACAATTGACAATCATCGCTCAAATATCGCAAAGAAATTAGGTTTAAGGGGGAGTAAAGCTCTTCTTAAATTTGCGATACGAAAAAACAACTAGTTCTAGTCTAAGTCCCAAACAAGTAGCATCCGCCAATTTTTATTGCTATCTCGCTCGTTCAGTCACGGCACGCTACTGAGTAGTAATACTCATTGGCTATTGCGGATCACCGTGCTAATTTGAATATTGAGTGAGTCTGCAAGCAATTGATTTTGGAGTTGAGTTTATGAAGGTTTATAAGAGGACGAGCGTATTAATAAAATGTTCGAACATTATTTGCGTACTACTTGTACTGTTCGTTCAAGCAGCCATGGCCAATCTGCCTTCAGATACTCCTAGCACGCTTCAGCTAATTGATGGCGATCACACAATAGAGTTCGCGCCAAGTAAAGTATACGTAACCAATGCCGATTACTTGCTCACAGTTGATTTTGTCGGTGCATCTAGGGTAAATGCACAAACTCTAGACTCAGATAATACCGAACGGTTAACTGAAGTTAAATACCCCAAATTGTGGCAAGGCATTGATTTAGTTTATAAAAATGTACAAGACGGTCTTGTAGAGAGCACATGGCATGTCGCGCCAAATGCGAATCCTAATGACATTGTGTTGGCATACAACGCACCCGTCCTACTCGATGACTCCGGCAACCTCAAAGTTTTTTTCGATCAAGGTTGGGTAAGCGAGTCCGCACCTATCGCATGGCAGCGAATAAACGGCAAACACATACCTGTGGACGTTGCATTTAAATTAGAGGATTCTAAAGTAGGTTTCAAGTTAGGCACCTACGATACGAACGAACCACTTTTAATTGATCCAGTTTTGGAATGGAACACATTTACGGGAGCGGCAAACAACGTGTTTTCGACCTTCGCAAATGCACTAACCGTGGACGCCAGCGGCAACGTGTATTTTGTTGGCAGCAGTGACCTTAGCTGGGGTAGCCCCATTAACGCCCATAGTGATGGGACAGGCGGGGTTCGCGATACTTATATCGCAAAACTAAATTCTGATGGTGTTCTGCAGTGGCATACTTTCATAGGTGGTAACAGTAGTACTGATCGTCCCTATGATGTTGCCTTAGATGGCGACGGAAATATTCTTGTGGCCGGTGAAAGCTTCGCCTCATGGGGCACTCCCATTAACCCTCACTCGGGCAGCACTTGGGAAGGTTACGTTGCCAAGTTAAGCCCAGCTGGTGCCCTCCTTTGGCATACCTTTATGGGGTCAACAAATCTAGACCAGACCACTGGCGTGGTGGCGGATACGAACGGAAATGTTTATTTTTCTGGTTTCAGTGTTGACACTTGGGGCAGTCCCCTCGTTGCCTTTGCAAGCCTTTCGAGACAACATTACGTCGGTAAATTGAACTCCTCGGGCGTGTTGCAGTGGAGCACTTTTAGTAACGGGGCATCGGGAATTACAGTGGATGGTTCCGCCAACCTATTTGTTACAGGACGGGGGAATGTCACGAAGCTAAACTCATCTGGAGTGGAACAATTTAGCGTACCTATCGGCGCAACAGGGTTTCAAGCCAGTAACCGCGTTTCACTGGATGCATCAGGCAATCTCTACGTCGTAGGCACTAGCCCCACATTTGGAACGCCCCTGAATGCAAACCCCGGCGGTGATAACGCCTATCTCGCAAAGCTGAACTCCGCAGGTACAGTGCAATGGCATACGTTTATGGGCGGCACCAGCAATAGTAGTTTTGCCTTAGATGTCGCTGTAGACGCAACAGGTGCCTATGTTTCCGGCGGTGCTAGCAATTCATTTGGCATGCCAATTGATGCCTATACGGGCGGTAACGATGGCTTTGCTGCGAAGTTCAATTCAGCAGGTGCCCTGCAATGGAATACATTTGTAGGCACTAGCCTTTCAGACCAAGCATCCAGCATTAGTGTGAGCCCTGCAAGCGATGTATACATGAGAGGTATT
>CAYGNS010000125.1:0-6648 GCA_964351295.1 uncultured Gammaproteobacteria bacterium | reverse complement strand
GAGCAGTTCGACGTACTCATTATTGGCGGGGGTATTTCGGGGGCATGGTTGGCCTTGCATTGCCAACAGGCGGGCCTAAAGACGGCGCTTATTGAGCGCGGCGACTTCGCGAGCGAAACATCGGCGGCGTCCTCAAAACTGCTGCACGGCGGCATTCGCTATTTGCAGCAGTTGCAGTTTACTAAAGTCCGAGAGTCGACCATGGAGCGTGCAGAGTATATCTACGCAGCACCGCACCTCTCAACGGCCATCCCGTTCATTGTACCCACCTACCCTGATTTTGGCCGCAGCAAGTTTTTTCTTAACTGTGGCATGCTCGCGTATGCGTGTTTAGGGCTTGGGCAAAACCGCTTAATCGACAATGCAGCCGAGCGCATTCCCGGCGCAAGCAACCTCAGCCAGGCCGATCTAAATGGTATTTATCCCTTAGATGATTTAAATACTGGCGGCGTGGTCTTTTATGAACGGCACATGTTCGATAGCGAGCGTATGGTGCTCGAGATTTTAAAAACCGCCGCGAGTGCTGGTGCGCGTGTTTGTAATTATGTTAATGCGCGCGCTTTAACGCTTAACGAACAGAGGATAAGCGGCGTCTCAGCGAAAGACTTAGTATCGGGCCAAGAGTTTACGGTGCAAGCAACGCTGGTAGTGAATGCGGCAGGCCCTTGGATTGACAACCTCAATAGGCAATTGCCCAACGCGCATGCCGCACCCTCGATCAAAGGTTATGCGGTTGGCTCGCATATTATTACTCGGCAAATATCTGATCACGCGATTGCCATCACCACCGATATGGCCAGCGATACCACGCTAGATCGCGGCGGTCGGCATGTGTTTATTATTCCTTGGCGCGGCTATTCGCTAATAGGTACAAGTTATGCCGAGATCGACAGTTGCGAGGGCCCAATCACCCTGCAAGCCGAACACGTGGACGAACTCCTAACCGCGGTCAATCGCGGTCTACCGTCAGCTAAGTTGAGCCGCGAAGATCTCATCTCGGGGTACTCAGGTTTGTATCCGCTGCACACGAACAATATTCGCGCAACCGTGTATCAGGGCTCTGGGGAATATCAAATAATCGATCACGCGGCCGCCAACAATATTGAGGGCTTAGTGACCGCACTCGGGGCCAAGTTCACCACGGGGAGAAAGCTGTCGGCTTTAACGTTGCAGCTTTTAAGCAAAAAACTGGGCAAAGCCTTGCCTGTAAAGCGCACTAAATTAGACGCCAGCCAATACACCGACTTTGCCAGCTTGGTGGCAACACTGCGTAAAGAGTATGGCGAACGCTATCGACCCGCCACACTCACGCATCTGGCCCATCATTACGGCAGCGATGCTCGGGCTGTATTGGCACTGGCGGACACCAACGCGCAACTGCAAGAATCCATCATGCCCACGCAACCAGATTTATTAGTGCAAGTCGCATGGGCGGTGTTGCACGAACAAGCCATCAAACTCCAAGATGTGCTCTTCGGGCGACTGTCGATTGGTTTGCTGGGGCTGAACGAGACACAATTAGAAAGCGTGGCACAAGTGATGGGCGACTTGCTGCAATGGGACAACGCTCAGCAAGCGGCGCAAATAGCGGCTGTAACGCAGCGCCTACGCGCCACCGAGAACGCGCTGCGACCCTGCGCGAGCTAACAGCGCAAACTAACAGTGCCAACCAACAACGCGAATCAAGGCCGTGAACGCTAACCCCTCTAACGATACAGCTAACGTTTCTAGCGTTAACGCTAAGAAGCCGCAAAGCTTGAGTCTGCATATTGCGCCGACCCCGTTTTTTGCTGATCGCGGCTGCCATATTCGCATCGAGGGCATTGTGCGTTGTCTTAGCGCGCTAGATTGGCGCAGCATCGTCTGCACCTATCATCATGGCCATGAGGTAGCGGGCGTAGAGACTCGTCGCATTGCACCCATCAAAGCCTATACGCAAACGTCGGCTGGCCCAAACTTATGGAAGTTGTGGGCTGACTTAAAGCTCCTATTTTTGACGCTGGGCGTTTACCGCCGCCAACGACCTGCTGTGCTACACGCCCACCTGCACGAAGGATTGTTTATCGCTCTTATTGTAAAAACCCTATTCTTTTGGCGGCGCACGCCGCTGATTGCCGACCTGCAAGGCAGCTTTACAGGCGAGCTAGACAGTTACGGAGTGTTTAAAAAGCTTAAGTGGCTCAAACCCCTTAGCCGTTGGGCAGAACGCTGCATAATGTGGTTTCCCAACCATATTGTTTGCTCGTCGACACGCTCTTTAGCGCTTTTCACCCACGAGTTTGGCATAGCGACGGAGCGTATCTCGCTGGCGCAAGATGGCGCGGATGCTGGACCCGCGCTAAGCCAGGCACAACGCACCCATTTAAAGCAATCGCTCGGCCTACCAAACGACCGAGTTATCGTGATCTATTCAGGCGCACTGCTCGCATCAAAAGGTTTAACTGAGCTACAGCAGCTTATTCAAGCCAGCCCAGCCAGTGCCGTGCATTTTTTACTCATCGGCTATCCAACCGAAGCCCTTAATGAGTTTTTGCAAAAAAATGCACTAGAAAGTGTTTGTACGGTACTCGGACAAGTACCCTTCGCCGAGCTACCGCAGTGGTTGCACTTAAGTGACATAGCCATCGACCCGAAGAATTTTGATGCCGGAGAAGGGAGCGGCAAGATGCTGAACTACATGGCCAACGGTCTACCCGTGCTGGCATTCAACACCGAGAATAACCGCCGCTTTCTACCCGACGGTTCACCACTGGCAAACAATGTTGACCAGCTGGTAGAACAACTTGTCGCCTGGGTAAACGACCCCCAACTGCGACACAACGCAGCGCAGCGCAATAAGGCGTTTTTTAACGAACACTATTCATGGGCCGTAACCACCGAGCAGCTGCGCACGGTGTACGGCCAAGTCTAAGTAGCACTGCAATTGCGAGTTCAAGCTTTAGCCATCTAAGCCTTGCCGATCAACGGCACTCGCTTGCAAGAGCACCTACTCGGCTAATCAAGATAAGCATCGGCCCTTTGCCCTGCCTGCTCATGATGGATGGGCAGAGTTTTACCGTAAAGCTGCAGTGTGCGCTCTACGCTACCAACCATTCCCGGTGTTTCCACATAGGAAAAAATCGCCACGTAGCGTCGTGTACGGCCCTTAAGAGGCGCAACTCGGTGCAGCGAATAGCGGCCCTTGAAAATTTGTAAATCACCTGGTTCTAAAACTAGGGTTTTCACCAGTTCGGATTTTCCATTCAGCACCCGAGAAACCTCCGTAAGATTTTCATCCCCTGCCCGTATATTGGGCGCGTATTCAAACTCGCCACCTTCATCAGCATTCTGCAAGGCCAAAGTTACGGTGAAATTGTTGGTATCGAAATGCCAAGGAAACCCATTGCCTTCGTCGGCCATATTAACGATCACATCGGCGAGCGGATCGGCATAGGGGAAAAACCGCCCTTCCTTTTCACCCAAACACTCGCGGATAAACGGAGCAAACCCAGGATATTCGTAAACAGCCCTTAGAGCACTGCCGTCCCCAAAATTATCGGCTGGAATAAATGCATTGGATCGCTCATAGAACTGCCGTGCAGGATGGGATTGCGGCAAGTCGGGATTGTCCTTAGAAAAATAGACGTTTGTTTTGTTATGGACCGCATGCGCATTAATCGAAGATTTTTCAGCCTCACCCACCAGTGCGATTAACGCAGTTGATTTAACAAAGCCTTTTAAAACGGCGCATCCGTCTTGCATTAGTTTATGGTGGGTATCGCTTATTAGTTGCTGTGTGCGGACTCCCGAGAGGTCGTGCATCGGGTAGCGCTCCAGATCAATAACATCTTCAATTGAATTGCCCATTTGGCACGCCTCCGCGCTTAAACAAGCTAACTAAAACGACATAGACCGATATCTATCATTTTAACGGCATGACAATGCCCTAGGGATATATCGCCTCCTTTTCTCTCTATCGAATTATTACCGCCGCGCTGGTTGGATAGAAGCAGTTTGCATTCGTATTCATCGAATAATGTCTGGAGGAAGGTGCAAACTAGGTCAATAATAAATCAACTTAATCAATTTAGAGAAAGGTAATGAAGGGATTAATTCGAACCCTGGTTGTATTACTGGGATGTCTATTTCTGATTGCTTGTGAAACAGGCAAGCAAACTCAATCGAAAGCGTTGTCACCGTATGAACCTCAAGAATATGTAAAAGTGGATCATCCACAATGGTCTAAAAACGCCAGCCTATATCAAATTAATACGCGCCAGTTCACCCAAGAGGGAACCTTTGTCGCAGCACAACAACAACTGCCTAGATTAAAAGCATTAGGCGTTGACATTCTGTGGCTGATGCCGATTCACCCAATTGGAGAAGAGCGCCGCAAAGGCACGTTGGGTAGCCCTTATTCGGTAAAAGATTACTACGGCGTAAATCCAGAATTCGGTACGTTAAACGATCTAAAAAACTTCGTTGACGAAGCGCATGAGCTAGGCATGTATGTGATTTTAGATTGGGTTGCCAATCACACTGCATGGGACAATCAACTTCGTTTTGATCATCCTGATTGGTACGACAAAGACCATAATGGCGAGTTCAGACCTACGCCTTGGTGGGATTGGTCAGATATTATTGATTTGGATTATCGCCGCCCTGAAGTACGGAAATATATGACCCAAGCAATGAAATACTGGGTGCAAGAGGTCGGCATTGACGGCTATCGCTGCGATGTAGCGGGATTTGTTCCCGTGGATTTTTGGAATAATGTACGCAAAGAGTTAGACCAAATAAAACCCGTTTTCATGCTTGCCGAATGGGAATCCCGCGATCTTCATGCCCAAGCATTTGATGCAACTTACGCATGGTCATGGCAAGAAGCAGTGCATAAGGTATTAAACGGGCATTCCGGACTCGGGCCACTATTTGTTTATTATTCTTGGAACGAAGGAGCCTACCCAAAGAACAGTTACCGCCTCACACACGTAACTAATCACGACCTGAATGCTTGGGAAGGCACTGTATTTGAACGCTATGGCGATGCAAAAAAAGTCGAAACGGCCATCGTACTATCGGTAGTGGGAGAGGGGATGCCACTGATCTACAATGGTTTAGAAGCTGGCAATAATAAAAGACTGGCTTTTTTTGAAAAGGATCCGATTACTTGGCAACCTCACCCGTTCAATCAATTGATTTCCCAACTACTTCGTTTACAAAAGGTCAATACTGCATTGTGGCATGGCGAACACGGTGCGACGATGCAACGAGTGTGGCAAAACCAGCCTGATAGTGTGTTCAGTTTCGTCAGACAAAATGCTAAAGACAAAGTGTTCGTGATGATTAACTTTACCAAGGAAACTCACACAGTGTCATTCATGGATAGTTTGCAAGATGGTCAATATACCGATTGGTTTAGTCAAGAATCGGTGAATATCGAACAGACAACCCAAGTCACCTTGGCACCATGGGAATATAAGGTGTATGTTCAGTGAGGCACAGTTCAGTTCACAGTCTCCAGTCTCTCTCACTTTCCATCATAATTTAGTCTGCGACAAACTCGGTGTGCTTTAATTTGGCGATAAACCTTCTCTATCTATCTGGACCCAAAAGTATATTGATCACATATTCCGATGCATAAACCTGTTCAAGTTGATCTAGAGTTAAGTCCTGTGTCCACCAGAAAAGCGTTCTATCTGCATTCCACCCCCATCCAAGCCCACCCTTTTTTGCGTTCTGTTCCAGCGGAAAAATCAACTCAACCCATACTTTGCCAGCTTGAGGTTGGCCAGACGAGTCATTTGAGTTGTAGACGAAGGTCACACTTACAGTTTCTTCGCCAGCATCAAACAGTACCTTAGCAGCCGTATACCCGTCATTCTTTTGCCAGCCATCCGGAATTTCTATTGGATAATTGCTTGCCTCGATAATCTCTCGAGGTACGGGTACTACATAGGTATCATCAAGAGATGTATACATATCGACTACCCCCCTTTGATCAGCGATCTCCTTTGGAAGCCTTCCACAGACATAAAACACAAGATCGATGGTTGATTCATTAAGACGTGGACGTCCATCGGTTATGTAAACCTGCCCGCGAGGCAGTATCAAACCAATAAGTTGATCTCGCGTTTCTTGAAAGTTTTCTCGGCGATTTAGATCCAACACTGAATGTTTTGACGAAAGCGAGGCCTCAGCAATATCTCTATCTAACGTAAGGAAGTATCGCGCAAGCGGAACGTTCTCAGGGCAACTCAGTTCCGGTTCTGGTTTCCGCTCAGTGCCGTAATGTCTTTTCGCCTTAACGTCACTATCTGTCTTACTTTGAGCTTGAACTCCAGTAGCAACTAAGAAAAAGCACACCAAAAACAGGTGCAGAAACAATCGAATACCTGTCATAAAACCCCTAAAATTTGTCGACGTTATTGCATATATCCAGCACGTGGTTCAAACAATATTCCTTAAGCGAGTAGTACGTAATTCCAAGTCACCTCAGCAGCAGGTAATTAAACATCGTGAGTCAATACTGCAACACAAGTCGCCTGGAGGAAAAGATAGGGGTCAGGTCTTTAATTTTTGATCGAATATCCTCGCACCAATCATCCCGCGACGAACCGTGATACAGCGCCCGAACGAATTCGAGTCTTAGTGGTGTTGCTGCGTATC
>CAYGNS010000124.1:0-6650 GCA_964351295.1 uncultured Gammaproteobacteria bacterium | reverse complement strand
AATACGGCGGCATTTATTCGTTAAGGTTTATATGCCGCGTGTCATGTTGTTATCCCCGATGCGTTTTGGAATACCGAAACAAGACTGCCTTTCGAGCCTCGGGCTCTTAACATTATGCAGAGTCTTTCAGCGCTGCACAAGGATTTGAATGAGCGGAATGGTGCGCTGGTTTCGCATAGAGCACTCTGTAATGCACCTATCTCTTTTGTTCAAGATCTGTCACCCAAGCCTAAAACATTCCGACCAATTTAGCTTTTAGGTGACACATTGAACGGTCAACGTTGGCGGGAAACCTAGCCCGTTTCGAGAGGCGATAAAAATGAGGGGCTATCCGGCCCCTCATTTTTAATTGGTTTTGGGTGTTATCTTTTTTTTGTTACTGAGTTACCCTTTTGGTCAAAGTGTGTTACACGTTCTACCTTCGGCCAAAATGGGTTCCCGGACGTTGTTACCGATTTACCACTCCCGTCGCCGTATGTCCGGGTGGTCGTGGTTAACGTTTTACCGCTTGATGTTGTGTGTTTTGTTGTCTTATTAGTGGCCATTCGCGTGCTCCTTTGGTCTGGGTTCGATTTGGAGACACAATCATAATAGCCGGGAAAGTCAAAATCAGGAATTCACAGGAATGGGAGGTTAACTTTGATTAATGATTCTAACTTCAAACCTCTTTCCCCCCATCTCAATTTTGAGGAACAATGGCCTTACATCATGTTAGTCATTGCTTGTTTAAACCAGGGTCTAGCCGGCGTTGGGTCGCCTCAGAGTAAAAGCAACCTTTTTGACTCGCTTATGAACTCTGATCTAGCTCTTAGAAGTTATGATGAACTGTGGTCGAAGTGGAAGTGGGGTACAAACTTGCCGACCGAGCAGACTCATCATGAAATTGTTAAATTTCTTGTTAAAGGAAATCTAAGTACTTCAGACGCTTGGAAGGAAGTGTTAACTGCCTGCTGGCTAAAGGATATGGCGTTAACGTCAGAAGATCGCCGTGCGACAATCAAGAGATTTTTGGGAGACAGGCTCTATAAAGCACGACCCCCTAAAGACGAATTTGTTAATGCTGCACTTCTAGAGAAGATTGTCGCGCTTTACCCTGAGCTAGCTTCACAGACAGCCCCGAGCGCTCCTAGCCAAGTCTATTTTCGATACCCAAGCACCGACGATGACCTACAGGCGTTAGCTTCGCTTGAAGATAGTCTCTACTCAGATGAGTTTGCCACTCCATTAGATCTTTTTAGGTCATGGCACGCTAAAAATAATCAGATATGGACGATGGCGTACAAGGATGGGGAGCTGATAGGCTACTTCGCTCTACTGCCGATAAAAGACGATACAGCCCGTAATCAACTGAGACAGGGCAAAGTGCACGACAAGAATCTCAAGGCGCGTGAACTTTATACAAAAGATGAAGGGCTGTCTCAAACTGAATCGTTATATCTAATGGCCGTTGCTTTAATCGAGGAATATCGCCACAAGCCTTCGGTATATTTGCAGTTGCTTCAAGGCCTCGCTCGTGAAGTGAATTTGTTTAAAAGGAAACAAGGGTCTCGCTTGCGCAAATTATTCGCTATCACCAACAATGATGAAGCAAACCCGTCCTTCAGAGCGACATGGCATACGTTAGTACAAATAGGTTTCACTATAGTCCCAACCACTGATCGCACTGATGGATGCGAATTATTTGAGCTTCACCTAACGAATGATCTTGATGTTGAAGAATTTTTTGCAGAATCGATAGGGCCGTTAGGAAGGAATCGCGGACTTAAGCAGCTACAGTAACTCGATATCCAATCAGTATGATATTGAGTAGCGAGTTATAAAAACTCCAACCAAGCAGTTCCATTTCCGCTGAATTACTGTTTGTCCAAAACCGCCGGCTAATTCTCTTTCCATTTATCTTGAATGACAAGTCTATTGGCTATTAGGGTAAAAAGCCCACGATGATCATTGTATCTTTCTAACATGACTTGAGGAGAAGTGGTGCTGACATCGGCGACCGCGCAAAGAAGCATTAAGAACCGTTCGTTATGATAAATGAGATACTGCATATTTATGGCAAATATCGATATTTCAGCAGATTCATGCACGGTAAGAAACTGGATGACGCCTGCTCTTTCTCCGTCTATTTTTGTTTCCGTGCCTTCGATAAATACAGATCCTTCGGGAGTTACAGATTCGAGTCCAGCTGCAGAAAAGACCTCGTTAAGTTCGCTCTCTAAAACTTTACTTTCGCTTGAGACATCCAACTGCCTTATCCAAAGATTGCAGCTTTCTAAACCGGTGCCGTTTTTGCTAATTAAGTTGAAAATAATATGTGGACGCTTTCCTTCAGACGCTTTCCAGGAGTTGGGGTACTCAACCACAACGTTTAAACCGGTTGATTTGGGATGACCTTTAGTTGAAATCGTTTTTGTCTCCCTGTTCAGAAAATCTAAAATTTCGTCGCTTTGCGCCATCAATGGGGGCGTGAAAGCGTAAGCAACCATTGAGCAGATTAATCTGGTAAGCATAATTCGTATTGTATGTTCGTTAATCTGTCTTGCATCCACTGGTTAGCTAATACTTTAGATGCAACCTTTATCTAAAGACTCAATATAGTGTTTTTTTTACGGAAAAGCTCACCAAATTCCCGCCGCTGCCCCACCCTATAGCCTCTATCTGTCTACAAATGGAGGTGTTACATGCCAGATACGATTCATGCACTGCATGGTGTAGACCGCGAATTCGATCGTAGTCTGCAAAGTAAAGTAATCCCGATCGCATCAACCCAAGAAGTTCTCACTCCTTACCACATGATCGAACCGTCCCCGGGCCCGTCCTTTGGGGTCGTGATTGCGCCGGTGCTCGCCGTCGCGATTGGGTGGGCATTACTAAAGCGCACGCTTTTACTCGGGAAGAACAGTAAAGGAGGTTACTAATGGTTTACAAAAGCAAGCTTTCCCCAACGGCAATAAGGTTGTTCGAGCTTATGCAACCAGAAACGCCGTACACAACGGCTCAGCTTGGGTACTTGGTCTTTGGTGAGTGTAAGGCGAACGGCCTGCGCAGAGCCCCGCAAGGTTCGGCGTTGGCCGTTGGTCGATTTATGCTTGAGCTGGAAGAAAGGAAAATGATTGTTCATAGCTTTGACTCGACTTGGGGACGCAGCCTTCGCTATTACAAAGGAAGGGAACTGAAAGACGACTAACGATTGCTGCAGCAAATTTACGTTGTGGCTCTCTACTTTTCTGGTAGTGGCTCATATTGAGGACTTCAACTAGATCTTTATGGAGTCTTCTTATGTCTACCAAGCAACTAAACTTCGATGAATTCTTCAACGAGTTTCAACCGAAACCCAACCACCTACTCGAGCCGTTCGATAGCGACATGCACAACTTCGAAACCTACGGCAAGGAGGTTGAGTACGTGGCAAGCCAAGCGGAAAAGCGCTTAGTTTGGACGGCCATGGATTCTGAGGATGGTGACTATCTCATTTTTGTCAACGGAATGGCTTACGTGAACCGTCTGTTTTATTACGTCTGCACAAAGCCGTACGACCCCGACATCCATTACACAGTTATT
This sequence comes from uncultured Gammaproteobacteria bacterium, assembly GCA_964351295.1. Lineage (GTDB taxonomy): Bacteria > Pseudomonadota > Gammaproteobacteria > Arenicellales > Arenicellaceae > Arenicella. The sequence continues at coordinate 3,089 of CAYGNS010000124.1, read as the reverse complement.
GATAACTAACTATTTTGCGCTACCGCTCTTGCCAGAGCGGTTTAGCGCTCATATTGAACTCTCACAAACAAACGGAGCACTACTATGGTTACTTTAAATATCCCGCTTGCTGGCATCATGAACCGACTGTTTGGTTCGACCAATGAGCAAACCGCAGCACCTGTTGCACAAGCCCCGCAGCATCAAGTGTTTTTGATTAACCAAGATTCGATGCGCTATGAATGGGCGGTATTTGCCCTTCAAGCGGCCACTCGAATGCGCCACCATGAAGCGAAAGCTGTGGTCATGCAGACGCACCATGAAGGCCGCGCATTGGCATTTACGGGCTCTCGGGCGGACTGCGAGAAAATTTCGGCCATCCTGACCGTTATTGGATCCGATCCGGATATGCGGGGCTATGAACCTGAGCCGCTTAAAGTTGAGGTAAGGCTCGAGCTTCGGGCACACTAACCTCCCCCACCTAAGACCGCGCTCGAGCAATCGTAGCGCGGTTTTTTTTATGCCACCAGTCACTCCATTGTGGTTACAACCCAATACTCAATCTTCATCAACAATCTTTATTGAAGGAGTTAGATTATGGGCTGGACGATTACCGACAAGCCACGGCACGTCAAACACTATTTTGACGCCATGTACACAGGTTCCGATAAGCTAAATTGTCGGTTATTAGACTCGAAACTGTACCTAACGCATTACGTGGCGCTCATTGAAATAATAGGCGAGAGAACGGGCAATAAGCCCATCGTGGTGACAGACTTCATTCTATTGAAGTACTATCCTAATGGTGAGTTCGGCTACAAGGATACGGGCGAGGAGTGCTTTGCCTACTATATTCCCCAATCCTTCCTGAATCGACTCACGCCCCTACACCAACGCCACGACCTAAGAGAAGCAACGATGGACGCTATTCACAGCCATCGAGAACGATCAATTGCGCATTACGCGCGCCCCGCAGTCCGCAATGGCGCGCACATCACATTTGAACACCCGATTGCCTTCGATACCTTTTCCTGCCAAACGTTTCGGGTGGTCGATGCACGGCGTTCAATATTCATACCGATTGGCGTGTATGGTGGTCTGGTTCGGATTCGCAGTTTTCGCTCATCCCCCTTTACCGTCACGACACCGTGACCCGTTTGCGAAAAACGTTGATTGTCGTCGCGGGCATCTTGTTCGTGGCGACTCTAATGTCGACATTACTTCGCCTCTATTCGCCCTACCATGCCGTTCGATCCGTACAGCTCACCACGGCCTGCACGCGCTCTGGAAGCGCCTGCGTGGATGCCATTTTGTATGACGGCTTAATAACCCGAGACGGTGTTCGACAGCTAAAAGCACTGCTTGCCGCCAGCGGTCGGCGAGCCGTCTGTTTCAATTCACAAGGCGGTGAGCATAAAGCAGGGCGTGAGCTCATCGATCTGATTGAAGGGAACCGGTTAACCACCTGCTTAGCCGATGTGTATCGGGTTGACAGCCCTATCCCAGTTCGTACCCCGACCAGCTGCCTTTCTCTGTGTGCTTACGCCTTTGTGAGCGGCTTCGAGCCGGTGATCCATGGTGCCAGTGATGTGTGGGTTCACCGCACAGGATTCTGGCTGTTTCAGATCTTCCCCATCGATATTCCCGATTCGTGGTTTCGCGCGAGCATCGGTTTCGTTCACGGAGATCGAAATGCTCCACTCCCCCCTGCTGCGCAATACCTTTTCGAACAAAGCCTTAATTACCCCTTCTCAGATTACCGCCGCATGCGGGTGATTTCTGGGGAGGAGCTCCTCGAACGCGGATTCATATCTAAAATCGAACGGTAGGCCGCATTTAGGCCATTTTTCGGTATTTATTGCAAAAAATTTGTTTTAAGTCTTGGCGTAAACCAGATTGTCTCTAATACTTATCTTGGCTGCTTAGCGTAGCTTTTACACTCTAATGTTTGTTTGGGCCCCTAGGGCGGTTGCGGTCGACTTCGGTCGGCCGCATTCCCAAAAACTGGATAAGTAAGATGAATAACACAACCGCAACGCCCACATTACCGGTCAAAAGTCCGGCTGAAATGATCGGAGCCCTCACCGGCGTTCTGGGTAGCGTTCTGTTGGCTCTCAATAACGAATACTCTGCATTAGCCTGGCCAACTTGGCTGATTAGCAACTTGTGTCTGATTAGCTTTATGCACCGAGAGACCCACTTTGCGACCATGCTGATGCACTGCTGCTATTTACTCACCACTTTAGTCGGGATCTATCAGTGGTGGATTGCGCCCTATATCCATTCGACCGTTTAGATCTGTATTGGTGTTGGCGGCCCAAACTATCGACCCATCAATCGATTGCACCGTTGTTTAGAAGTGGTATACCGTACTCCCTTTCAAAAGCCACCGCTTTCTCTGAAACAAGCTCCTGTAGCGCGCTGATCTCGTCTATCAGTTTCATGATTTCGTGCTCAGCAAATTGTTTAGGGTTTAACAGATTTAAGCCAACCTCATTCGCTAGGCTGTTCATCGGTTGATCGTTGCCAACGGCCAAACAGAAAGCAGGAAGGTAGGCTGCCGGCATAGGCCGAAACTCTTTGCCTATCCCTAGCCACCCATTTAACCGACGGATCGTTATCGCTTTGTCCAGGTTTGGCATAACCAGATTCATCTTATCGACTATGTCGTTCAAATCCATCCCTTTTTGTTGAGCCCAGTAAGTGACCCTGAGAAGCTCACGCTGAAATGGATCCTGTGGTCCCGATACTAGCGTTTTAGTATTCATTTCGTTTTTCATTTAGGCTTACAATAATTGGATGGTTACAAAGCGCAAACTAGAGTTGACGAGGACGAGCAGTATTCGTTGGCAAGCATTTTGCTGAACGCCTTAATTCTGAACGAACACTATTTTCGGCTCTCCGGAGTCCTTCAAAAGCTGGGCCGCTAACTTAAGTCTATTTGGAGCATCCGCTGGAATCTCTACCTGGGGTAAAACTTTTCTTGCATCACCCTCAATCTTTAATAATCTAAGGCACGCTATTTCTGATAAGCCGCTTTCGTTATGAGCCAATTCAATTAGAGTCGAAATCCTCTGAAATGTCTCATGCAAACTATCATTCTTTAACTC
>CAYGNS010000123.1:0-6698 GCA_964351295.1 uncultured Gammaproteobacteria bacterium | reverse complement strand
TACATCCGCAACGATGCCGCCGCCTAAGTTTTGCTGTGAAAGCCCCCGTAATTCTTGGCGCTTTGCCACGAGCACACCAGGCGCCATGGGTGTGTAGAGCTTATGGCCTGAAAAGACGAAAAAATCAGGGCGTTGCTCCTCGGCTAACGCAGAGAAATTGAATTCTTCATGCGCCACAGACTGCGCAGCGTCAATTAGGATGAGTCCACCCTTGGCATGCACCATTGCAGCTAAGGCCGGCCAATCATTGCTAATGCCGGTTACATTACTCACGCTCGCAACGGCGGCATAATTTAGCGCTGTACCGAGTTCGTTAATAATTCCTTGAGCCGCCGCTAAATCGATTGCACCTAGGTTTTGCTCGGTGCCTGTTAAGTTTAGGTACTTAACCGCATTGCCAGGTAAACGATGCGGAAGATCGTTGGCATGGTGTTCCATTAACGATAACAGCACGCCCGGTCGTTGCTTTGCTCGCTGATGCAAGCCGCGGGCTAAGCGATTGATGTTGGCGGTACAACCGCTGCCCATAAAAATAGCGGTGTATTCGTGGGGGTCTGCGCCGAGGTAGGCAAGCACTTCGTCATGGGCCCAAGCAAAGGCACGCGTGCTGATTTGCGCGGAATTGTGGACATAGGAGTGGCTATTGGAATAATGGGGAAGCAGACCGTTAATAATCTGCAAACCCGTTTGCGCGGCGAGCGGCGATGCCGCACCGTCTAAATGAATCCGCCGGCGTGACTTGCCATCAGCACAGGCATATGAAGTGTCGGTTCCAATAAATTTCATCACAGATAAGCCGTTGCGGGTTTGCTCGCAAGAAACACTACGGTAGCACGATTGCGCGCTCGAGTTTGTTCAGCGCACTGAAAAGCGTAAAACTGCGACTCTCTGGCACAAAACCGGGCAATGCGAGCTTGCGCAAAGCCACTGGGTCCACATAGTCTGGGTCGGTGTTAGCCAAATGTGGCAGGTCAGTTCGTTCGGAAGTGCCCGCTAATACCGCGGTGCTTGCGACATACTCCAAAGCGCTCCTGTTAAAGGTCTGCCAAGTGATCATTATTTCGCCATTGGGTTTTAAAATGGCTTTAGGGGCCAAATCAGGCACCGCATTACTGGGGTGTAGGCGTTGCGGTGCCGACCATTCGCTAGCGATGTCGGTTGCGGCATCGTGCTTGAAGCTATACACAATATCGGAATAGTTATCGGCTTGCGTATGTGACCAAAAAACATAACTTGTATCCGCTAGATCGGTAATCACTGTGGGCGAAAAGTTGTCTTGCCCCAGTGTATAGAACGGTATAGCGGACTGCCAAACTTCCCGCTCTATGCGCCGAGCCTGCATCAGCACCGTCTTGCCCTTGCGTTGCTCTGTCCAGATGGCGAGATCGGCTGTTAGCGCCGTACTGCTTAAAGTGGCCAATGTGGGTGTCGTAATCGCATTATTACTGACGTAGATTGCTTTGGGCTCTGACCATTGTTCCGACTGATACTGTGCATGCAGTAATAGGTGTTGCTGCCCATCAAAATCCGTCCAAATGAGCTCGGCTTGAACGACGTTAGCCTGAGCGCTAGATGCTTGTGCGGCAGTCTCTAGTTCCGCACCTTGTAAAGTGCTAAGGCTGCTTAATAAAAGGGTGGCGAATATTAACCCGCAACGCGAGAGGTAATGGTGCATGGTTGCTCGTGCTTCAGTAGCATTTTGTAAACGGTATTAGACTATATATGGATGATAGCAAATGATCTTGGTTTAAGAGTTCATAAGTAAATCGTCGCAGCCGTTTAAGCGTTGATTAGTATATGATTGGCACACTCAATCAGACATGCAAGTGTTGGGTCGGGCGCTTTAACATGTTTGTCAGCTCGTCTGACGCATAATTTGTCCAATCAGGGCCGTGCCCCTGCAACGCTAACAGACATAACATCATGAAACGCGATAAAAAAACTCTCTCTATTGCAATTGCCATCACCATCGGACTCGGTGCGTTAATGGCGTGGGCTGGCGGTCAACATGGCGTATTGTTCAACGGCATAGCCGTGTTCACGCTTTGTTGTGCGTTTGCGTTTGCGCTTAATTGGCTTGTTTATATTCCATCAAATATTGCGCAAACTGAACACTACTACGACTTAACTGGGAGCATTACCTATATCGGCATGATATTGCTGGCGGTATGGTTGAGCACGCTGGGCGCGATCTCCGAGCTGGATCAACGCGCTACGGTGGTTGCGTTGATGGTGTTGGTGTGGGCCGTGCGCTTAGGGGGATTTTTGTTTGTGCGGATCAAGCAAGATGGTCGAGATGATCGCTTTGATGAGATAAAAGTACGTCCGCTGCGTTTCTTCTTTGCTTGGACGGTACAAGCCTTGTGGACGATTATGACCGCGGCTTGTGCCCTCGTTATTATTACCGCAGACCATAAGGCCCCCCTCGGCCTTATAGGCCAACTGGGCATCGCTATTTGGGTGATTGGTTTTTTATTGGAAGTAACCGCCGATGCGCAAAAGCGTACATTTAAGAAGAATCCAGACAATAAAGGTCGTTTCATTCAAAGTGGTCTTTGGGCGTGGTCACAACATCCTAATTATTTTGGTGAGATCATGTTGTGGACGGGTATCGCGATTATGGCGCTACCGATCATGCAAGGTTGGCAGCATTTGGCTCTTTTGTCGCCCGTATTTGTTACCTTGTTACTCACACGTTTGAGTGGCATTCCAATGCTGCGTGCCAAGGCCGAAGCGCGCTGGGGCCAAGATGCGGATTATCTTGCCTATCGTGCTCGCACTTCTACGTTAGTGCCGCTACCACCTAAACGTTAATATTCTCGAGCGGTTCACGCAAAATTGCTGGATTGTGTGGTCGCTTGATAGTTCGCTGGTTTACCGCAATTTTCTGTAACCTTGTTGCTATAATCTACAGCAACCTTGTTGCGCTACTTTGCGCTATGCGGCTGCGCAGCGAAGTCCTAACCATTGCCGCGCATTCTATTAATGAGTTTTATTCAATCAGTTTTGTCGATCTGACTATGCCAGAAACCTTATCTAAGCCACCACAGACCTACTTTCATGTGGGTTACGCGAGAGCTGCATCCACGTTTCTACAAAAAAACGTATTTCCCGCTTTGCGCGGTATCCAATACATTCCGCGAAACCGCTTTCGTGTTCGCGAGAGTGAGAAACGCCGTTTCGTGGCCGATAAGGTTTTGATGTCGCGCGAGGCTGGGCGTTATATCTACGAACGTGTTGACGATGTGCAACGGGTGTTTGGCAGCAAAATAATGGTGTCTTTGCGACGCCATGATTCGCTTGTAGCAAGTACCTATCGCTTGCAAGCAAAAAATGGTCACACGATTCGTCTGCCGCAATTTCTCGATCTGGATACAGATCAAGGGGTCTGGAAGCAAGCCGACTTTAATTTTATGCAGTTGATCGAATACGCAGAGAAAAGCTCGGGCGAAAAGCCCTTAGTCTTGCTGTTTGAGGATTACAAAAATGATCCAGAGTTTTATTTGAATTCCCTGTGTGCGTGGCTGGGCTGCACGATTGATCGAGCGGCGCTCAGCGATCGTGAAGTGCACAAATCTTACTCGGATAAGCAGCTGCGTTTACGTAGGCAGTTTTCTGATCGATTTTTGGACCCGCATTTGGATCTGGACAGTTATCGAGCAGAGAGCTTGGCCGACCATACGCGGTGGCGGCGTATAAAGCATCGCGGGGTGTTGTGGTTTACCGGCATTTTCATGCGCTTGGCGCGATTTGCTCCCGATTCCTGGTTGGACGACGAACCATTGATGCGTGATGCTGATCTGGCCCGCGTGCGCGACTTTTATTCCGCCGATTGGGCCGCGTGCCAGGCCTACGTTGCAGACCAATGTAATCGTTTGGGGGTCAGTCGCAATGTGCCGATAACTCCTTGAGGTCGCGCATTGAAGCAGGTGGTCGAATAGGTCCCGGTCCCATTGCTTCCCACCAATCCTCCTATTTTCCCTTCGCGCTTGTCATGTTCACTTTGTTCATACTCTTGAATCTGCTCAATTCTAACGGTTTCATTAACGTAGTCTAAAAACGCGGTAATTTTAATATTGCCCGTTACCGCGCGTGCCTAGAATGATTGCACAGACAAAAAAGAAGACTCGCGCAATCGCTTAATGGCTCAGTGACTTTATTTCTGTGTTTGTGTGTGCAACCTTTTATCCATGCACGCCGTCTTACTCACAGGGTTGCGATAAAACGACTCACAGCTGTGCCGCAATACGCAGAGTGTAAATAATAATAACGAGATACAAGAGAGGAGCGCAGTGGAGATTACCCGCTTATTCGTTCGAAACCCCGCGATAACGGCGGCGCTTATCTGTTTAGTTGCCGTACTTGGTTTAGTGTCGGTTCAGCAACTTCCTACCCAATTATTCCCCAACATTGATCGGCCCGAACTCAGCGTACAAGTGAGTTGGCGAGCGGCGAGTCCACGCGAAATTGAGAGCGAAATCGTCGAGCCGATAGAGCGAGAGTTGCGCGGAATTAACGGTATGACTAGGTTACGTTCTTGGTCGAATCCCAACGGGGCGTGGATCAATATGGAGTTCGCTCTTGGCACCGATATGGACCAAACGTTCACCGAGGTATCGAGCCGATTGCAACGTGTTCGAGGACTGCCAGCGGATGCTGAGCGTCCTCAAATTCAACGAGATGGAGGGGGGCAGGGAGAAACGCTTATCTTTCTCTTTGTGCAGCGGTCGCCCGATTCGCCTATTGCGCCCGACGATTTACATGAATTTGTCGAATCGAATATTGCTTCTGAATTCGAAAACATAGATGGCGTGGGCAGTGTTGATGTGAACAGTGGCACGGGCGAGCAAATAGTACGTATTGAATTTGACCCCTTCCTAACGGCTCAGTTGGGGGTCAGTATAGATGCAATCGCTAATACGATTAATCGCTCCAACGATGTGAGTGGTGGCACGGTTGAAGTGGGTCGTCGTGATTTCACGTTGCGCTTCGAGGGTCGCTATCAAGCCGATCAATTATCGGAAACCATTTTGACTTGGCGCGATGGTGCCCCCGTTAAACTCGGTGATATTGCAACCGTGTACGTGGGTCCAGATGAGGCGCGCGGTGTAACTTATCAAAACGGAAAGCCCGCGTTGGGTATGCAAGTTGTTCGCCAGCCTGGTAGTAATACGTTGGCTGCGATTGACGCCGTGCTGAAGCGCATGGATGAATTAAACGATACCTTACCGGGCGTGTACGGACTGACGATCGAGAAAAGTTTTGATCCGTCAGTGTTTATTCGACGTGCTGTCGCGTTGCTCACCGAAAATATGGGAATTGGCATCGTGCTGGCAGTGGGTTCCTTGTGGCTTTTTGTGCGGCGTTTAAGAGCTACTCTGCTTATTGCGGCTACGATTCCCTTGTCACTGTTAGCAACGTTTATTGTGCTAAATGTGTTTGGACGCTCAATAAACGTGATCTCGCTCGCAGGACTCGCTTTTGCGACGGGTATGGTGTTAGACGCGGCAATTGTGATGCTCGAACACTACATACGCCAGATAGATAAAGGAATAGAGAGCGTCAAAGCGGCGCTTAATTCCGTTCAAAGTGTTGGTGGAGCCCTCTTAGCGTCGACCATTACAACGGTTGTTATCTTTGTTCCAATTGTATTCTTTGAGGATGTAGAGGGGCAATTGTTTGCGGATTTGGCTTTGACCATAGCCATTGCTGTGAGTTTTAGCTTATTGATTGCTTTGTTGATCCTTCCGGTTGGCGCGGCCTATTTCCTTAAGGATAAGAATGCGCAAGCGCAAGCGCAGACGGCAATTTGGAATCGCCTGGTTGAGCGCCTGATGGAGTTAACTAGCACGGTAAATCAGCGTCGTGCATGGATTGCCGGTTTAACGATCATTCCACTGTGCCTAGGGTGGTTGCTTTGGCCACAGCTAAACTATTTACCACCGGTAAAGCGTGATGCCGTGGACGCCTTTATTTCCTTCCCGTCGGGCGCCAGTAATAATGTGGTTCGCGAAGAGTTTGCTGAAGTGGTGCTTGAGCGCTTAGATCCCTATATGCGGGGAGAAAAGGAACCAAAACTTAAAAATTACTATTTGTTTACGGGTCCATGGGGCGGCAATATTGGTATTCGAGTGGAAGATCAGTCGCGCGTAGATGATATGGTCCGCATCACCAATCAGGAGATCCTGTCAGGTTTTCCCGATACCCGTGCGTTTGCTCAGCAGGGCTCATTATTTGGTCGTTTTGGCAATGGTGCTAATATTCGTGTTGAGTTGCAATCCGCGAACTTTGAAGCATTGAACAACTCAGCGTTAGCGGTCGGCGACCTTATTCAGTCCAAACTTGTTGGGGGGCGCATCAATCTAAACCCTGATCCGCAAATCGTGACCCCAGAACTCAGGTTAACTCCGGATGATCGTCGACTGGCTGAGGTTGGGCTAACCCGTGAGGCGCTTGCGCGTACCTTGCGAGCCTTTGGTGACGGCCTATGGTTAGGCTAATTTTTTCACCAAGAATCCCGTCTCGATATTTTCCTAAAAACCCAAAAATGGACGACTCCTGAAGAGCTCGAAAATATTCCTGTGGTAACGCCCTCCGGTGCCCTTATTCCGTTTGGTGAGTTGGCGCAAATATCACACGGAGTAGGGCCTAGTCAGATATATCGCTCCGATGCACGACGGACGATATCGATTGACATC
>CAYGNS010000122.1:0-6717 GCA_964351295.1 uncultured Gammaproteobacteria bacterium | reverse complement strand
GTTGTCCATCTCGCAGGCATTCTCAGCGCGGGTGGACGCCGTCAGCGTGATCGCGAAAAACACAGTCACGGCCAGCACACATTGAGTAAAGAATGAATAATTAAACATAGTTGAATAGCTTTAACACAAATTCACTGACTGATATGGGATTTACGACACCTTAGCCCTTAGTCGAGCTCAAAACGCCGGAATTAAAGGGCTAAAGGCGCTTTCTGTTCTCGTAAAATGGCTTGGATTTGCTCGGCGAGTTGCAAAGCCCTTAAACCTTGTAAACCCGTTACCATCGGCATGCTCAAGCGCTGTGCAACGTCAATAAAGTGGGCTAACTCAACTTGCAGTGGCTGCTCGTTTTTAAACTTTTGGTGATCCACTTTTAGCTCAGCAAAGGAGGCATCCTCAGGTATATCGCCTTTAGTAATAATATCTAACTCTTGGTCCATTAAATTGATGCCATAGTAACCTTCTGGGCCGAATACGCGAAAACGGCGAAAGCGCTTATTAGACACCCTGCTCGCCGTGATATTGGCGACCGTGCCGCTGGGGAACGTTAACCGCACATTGGCCAAATCAACATGTGAGGTCACCACGGGCGAGCCTATGGCTTGCACATCAGATGGCTCTTCATCGACTAACGACAACACTAAATCGAGATCGTGAATCATAAGATCGGTGATTACATCCACGTCAGTGGCGCGCTCGACAAACGTACCGAGGCGATGCACCTCTATATAGCGCGGATCGGCCACTTTGTTCGCCACGGCACGCAGGGCTGGGTTGTAACGTTCTAAATGTCCGATAAGAAATGGCGCATCATTTTGGGCAGCCAACTCCACCAATTTACGCGCCTCATCAACCGTCGCCGCGATGGGCTTTTCGATCAGGGTCGCAATACCGGCCTCTAAAAAGGGTTGCGCCACATCAAAATGCAATGAGGTTGGCACCACGATACTCACGGCTTCAACTTGATCCACTAGATCCAAAAAATTGGTGGTTGCGGCGCATCCATATTGGTGTGCGAGCGCATCGACGCGGTCGCGATCTGTGTCGGCTAACATCACAAGCTCAACGTTGTCCATTTCGCTGTAGATTTTTGCGTGTATCTGACCAAGATAGCCAACTCCGACTACCCCGACTTTGGTTTTTTTCGACATTTCTAATTATGGGTTAATTGACGGGTGCTAAACTACGCCGCAAGTATACGACAGTTCCCGAACATGCTGAACTGAACAATTGATTTGCTGTGACATTTTACTTGAGCCACGGCCAATAAGTTGATGGTCACGGCGATATTGCACGCGGCGCCTGCCGAGTAACCTCCTAAGTAACTTTCACACAACCTACCGTCTCATAAAGAGCCAATAAAATAGTGTCCTCATTCATTCAGTTCACACAACAATTAGCGGCCCTAGATCACTCGATTGCGGATATCCAATACGAACCCGCGCAGGGTCTTAAATTCAACAGGCACAGTCTGTTCACTGACTCAGAATATCTTGATATCACTACCGCGTCACAGCCGTCGTTAATTGAAAGAACGCACAACGCCACCCTGCATTTTATTGCGCCACAGTGTCCTGTCGCAGCGCTGCTAGCTACGAGCCAGTGGCTGCAGGAATCGGGTGGCTTTCTTATAGCGTTACAGCGCAAGCGTCTTCCTCAAAACATAGCAACCTCAAGTCACAGTTGGGTTATGCAATGTCACTTAGTGGCAGGCATGGCGGAGCCTACGATTCGCCAGGTCCTAGACACAATACAGGAACAGCACGCACAACCCGAAGTACCACTCGACATTGTCGCAGTACCCTTCCCTGCGCCCTATTACGAGATACAATTGGCTTGTTTTGATATGGACTCTACTCTAATCGAAATTGAAGTAATCGATGAACTGGCGCGACATGCCGGAATCGGTAAGCAAGTAAGCCAGATTACTGAGCGTGCCATGCGCGGCGAATTGGATTTTAAACAAAGCTTTGCCGAACGGCTCGCATTGCTAAAAGGCCTAGACGCGAGCGTGATTGAGCACATTAAGAGCAATTTACCCATTATGCCCGGCGCTCGAGAGCTAATGATGGGGCTCAAAACGCTCGGGGCGACAACAATGATTTTTTCCGGCGGTTTTGATGTATTCGCACGCGTTGTCGCAGAACGCTTGGGTATGTCCAGCATTTTCGCCAACACCCTAGCGATTCAAAACGGACAACTCACTGGCCAAGCCCATCCGCCCATCGTGGATGCAGGTCGAAAATTTGAACTACTTCAGCAGCACACGCAACAACTCGGCTTACAGCCTGCGAACACGCTGGCTGTGGGAGACGGAGCAAACGATCTTGAGATGCTCGGCGCGGCCGGCTTAGGCGTTGCATTTCACGCCAAACCCATTGTCAGACAACAAGCCCAAGTGGCCATCAGCCACAACGACCTGAGCAACATTCTGCACTTGCTTGCATAATCACTATAAAAGGCTCACTAAACCGACCAAAATTCCATTTGGACGTAGATCCTTTTTACGTTGTTAGAAGTCAAACTTAGCGAGTCAGCGCAGTCTTACATCTAGTAAGGCAATATTAACCAGCGAAAGCATATAGAAAATAGATAAACCAAGGAAGAAGACAATTAGATCCCGCTTAAGCTCACTTTTGCATCTAGACAGCAATTTTCATCTTCCTAGTAAAATAGCATCGAGGGGACGGAGCCAGCTTTTATGTGCTCATCCCCTACTTCCCCTTACCCCGCTTAACATTCACTTCTAAATTATCAATCAAACGCGCTTTACCAAGCGCCGCAGCCGCGAGGATTACCCATGCGATATCGCCGGTTGGATTCTTATCGCTTTTTTTCGCAAAGCTCGGGGCAAGCAGCGTCGATTGCTCGCAGATATCCACATAATGTGGCGTGAACCCGGCGGCTTTGAGTTTAGCTTTAGCACCGCGTTGGATTTTTTCAAGCTGCGCCTTGCTCAACGCGGCCTCAGCGTGCAATGCGCGAATTTGTTCGGCTGCATCGAGCAAAGTTATGCGGAGCGCGCTAGCAGATTCGAATTCTTTTGCCGTGAGGTAGCCATTGCGTGAGGAAAGCGCAAGTCCATTCGCATTACGCACTGTTTCTACGCCCACAATCTGGATTGGATAGGCAAGGTCTCGCACCATCTGCTTGATGATCGTAAGCTGCTGGTAGTCTTTCATACCAAATACCGCGACATCTGGCATCACCATATTAAACAAGCGGCTAACCACCGTGGTTACCCCACGAAAGTGCTCTGGGCGGTCTTGACCGCAATACAATTCGCCCAAGGCCGGCACATAGACCACCGTTTGGGTCGCCAGCTCACCGGGATATATAACGTCCTGAGTCGGTAGAAACAGCACGTCTACGTCAAGCTCCGCCAGCAGTCTTGCGTCTTCTTCGGGTGTATTCGGATAGGCCGATAGATCTTCGTGTGCACCAAACTGGGTAGGGTTTACATAGATACTCACTACCACAAAGTCACATCGCGACTTGGCGACGCGCACGAGCTCTAAGTGACCTTCGTGCAAATTTCCCATGGTGGGGACGAAGCCAATATTTTTCTTCTCGTGCCGCGCGGCTTGCACGGCCGAACGCAAGCTCGATACCCGATTAATTTTCATCATGATAAATATTCACTCAGTTAGACATATCGACCAAATAGATTTGAGCTTCAACACAACAGGCGCGAACTAATCAAGCACAGCTTATAAGCTAACTAAAGCTATGCTCAGGGCCAGGAAACTTGCCCGCTTTTACTTCAGCCACATAGTTTGCGACTGCAGTCGCAATGCTGGACGCACCCTCCATGTAGTTCTTGCTAAATTTTGGGCTCTTTTTAGGATAAATACCAAGCATATCGTGTAGCACGAGCACTTGGCCGTCGCACTCGACGCCGGCCCCAATACCAATCGTGGGAATGCTCAACGCCGCCGTGATATCGCGCGCCAAGCTACTCGGTACCGCTTCTAAAACGACGGCAAACGCGCCAGCTTTTTCTACGCGCTTTGCATCGTCCAACAATAGTTTTGCCGCGGCGCCCCTACCCTGCACTTTAAAGCCGCCCAATGCATGCACTGATTGCGGCGTTAAGCCAATGTGTGCGCAGACGGCAATGCCGCGTTGGGTTAAGAAGCGAATGGTCTCCTCTTGCAATTCGCCACCCTCTAACTTCACAACGTGGGCACCCGCCTGCATGAGCTTCGTGGCATTAGCATAGGCCTGCTCTTTACTCAGCTGGTAACTCCCAAACGGCATATCACCGATAATCATGGCGTTGGCCGCGCCACGCGCCACGCAGGCAATATGGTAGCAAGTGTCATCCACGGTAACAGGCACGGGAGTGGCATGCCCTTGAATCACCATGCCGAGCGAATCCCCTACTAAAATAGCGTCTACTCCCGCGCCATCCACTAGGTGCGCAAAACTGTAATCGTATGCCGTAAGCCAAGAGATCTTATCACCGGCTTCTTTCATGTTCTTTAAGTCTGTTACTGTTACGGACATAGATTTCCTCTTTTCACTGCGCCAACGGGTTAAAAAAGTGTTTACCGCCCTCTATTTTAGCAACTTGGTTAAGCAACGCATGATAATGTTGGTCATTATCGATGGGATTAAATTCCGCGGCATTGACGATTAATAGTGGCGTACTCGAATAACGATGAAAGAATGTGGTGTAGGCGTCGCACAACTTTTTCAAGTAGTTAGGATCAATATTTTGCTCATAGCGGTTGCGCCGCTTTTTAATACGTTGCTGCAACACATCAACGGGCGCCTGTAGATAAATGACGATATCGGGCTCGAGCGTGTCTATTTGCAAATTATTAAACACTTGTTGATACAGCCTAAACTCTTCGTCGTTGAGCGTTACTTGTGCAAACAAAGGGTCTTTTTCAAGAATAAAATCGGCCACTCGACCTGGAGTAAACATATCGCGTTGTTTAATATCTTGCATCTGTCGCACGCGCTGGAATAAAAAAAATAGCTGGGCGGGCAATGCATAGCGACGTGGTGATTTATAAAATCGCTCCAAAAAGGGATTCTCAGCAGGCTTTTCAAGTAACAGCGACGAACCTACCGTGTTCGCGATGCGCTTCGCCAAACTTGACTTGCCCACACCAATTGGACCTTCGATAGCAATATAACGTTGTAACGCGGGTAAATGTTCAGGCACTGATCGACTTCCGTGCGGCTTCAATGCCAAAGTGATAGCAAAGAAAGGGTTTCTGTGGCGAGTTTTGAGCCCTAATTATACGATTTTGCGCCGTCACATTTCGATTTATCGTATCATTCGCCCTCTAAAAATTAGCCGATTTAGCCATGACCGACGAGCATTCACCACATTCTAAGCAAGCGAACGAGCCAAGTCCGCCACGTCCTGGGTTTAGCAAACTGCTAACCGACCTGATTATTAACATCATTATTCCGGTGTTAGTGTTGCGTAAATTGAGCGGCGATGACCAACTCGGGGCTGCATGGGCACTCGTGGTAGCGCTAAGCTTTCCACTCGCAGCAGGCCTATACGAATTTTACCGCGACAAAAAAATCGGCTTAGTGCCCGCTATTGGTTTTGTCAGTATTCTATTAACGGGTGGTATTGGCTTGTTACAACTGCCGAAGGAATACATTGCCATCAAAGAGGCTTTAGTACCCTTAGGTTTTGGCGTGGCCGTATTAGTGTCTAACTTCACCTCCCGTCCTCTAATTCGCACATTTCTATACAATGATATGTTTATGCGAACCGACCTCGTGGCGCAACATGTTCAGCAACGCGGTAAAGAAGCGGAATTTGACGGTTTAATGATCACCGCCACGTGGATTTTAGCCGCGAGCTTTTTGCTCTCGTCAGTGCTCAACTATGTGTTGGCCAAGATAATTATTGTAAGCCCCTCCGGCACACCAGAATTTAATGCCGAGCTCGGCACGATGACGCTCTTATCTTACCCAGTGATCGTGGTACCGTCGATGATCGTGATGTTTTATGCGATGTATTTCGTGATATCGCGAATTTTAAAAATGACCGAGCTAAGCCTCGAAGACATCATGCGCGATTAACATGCACTTGCATTACAACCATCAAAACTAACTCGACCACTCGCTTGTCTATGTCTAACCAACCCACCCGCACGCTGCTGATAACCAACGCCTTGCCCTATGCCAATGGCGAGCTTCACTTGGGGCACATGGTGGGCTTTTTACAAGCTGATTTATGGGCGCGCTTTCAAAAACTGCGCGGCAACAAGGTCATCTATGTGGGCGGCGACGACCAGCACGGCACTCCCATCAGGCTTAGCGAAGAACAACAAGGGCTCACTCCACAAGCGCTCATCGATCGAATTGAGGCGAGTCATCGCGCAGACTTGCACGACTTTGCGATTGGACTGGATAACTTTACCGGCACCCATCGCGACGAGAACAAGCAGATTAGCGCTGCGCTGTATACGTGCTTGCGCGAACGCGGCCATATAGAGGTAAAAACCATCAAACAAGCTTTCGACGAAGAGAAAGGCATGTTTTTACCTGACCGCTACGTTAAAGGCATTTGTCCAAAATGTTCGAGCGCCGATCAATACGGCGACAATTGCGAAGTCTGCGGCGCCACCTACGACACCACCGACCTAATCGAGCACTATTCGGTACTCTCGAGCAAACCGCCAAGCCAAAAAGAGAGTGAACATTATTTTTTCAAAGTGGCCGACTTTGAGCAAGTGCTTG
>CAYGNS010000121.1:998-6728 GCA_964351295.1 uncultured Gammaproteobacteria bacterium | reverse complement strand
AACTAGACAGCCGGGTCGCCAAATAATGGGCGACGCGGTCTTTCAAGACGAACTCACTGGCGCCTTAACAGATCCGTTTGGCGTGGGACATATGGGTGTTACCGCCGAGAACCTCGCGGCCAAGTATTCGCTTAGCCGTTCACAACAAGACGAATTTGCTCTATTAAGTCAGCAACGTGCGGTGGCAGCCATCGAGGCAGGCCGCTTTGCAGAGCAAATTACACCCATCACGATTCAGAGCCGACAAGGTGATGTAGATTTCGCTGTGGATGAACACCCGCGTGCAAGCACTAATCTGGAAGGGTTGACATCGTTAAAACCTGTTTTTCAAAAAGGCGGCAGCGTCACGGCGGGCAATGCGTCGGGTATTAATGATGGCGCAGCGATGGTAATGCTCGCAAGCGAGACGGAAGTTGCTCGTCAACAACTTCAACCGTTGGCGCGTGTGGTGTCGTATGGGCGCTGCGGTGTGCCGAACGAAATAATGGGGATTGGCCCTGTGGGAGCAACCCAAATTGCATTGAATCGCGCAGGTTTGAAGATCGCCGACCTGGATGTGATTGAATCCAACGAGGCGTTTGCGGCGCAAGCACTAGCGGTGGCTAAGGAACTAAACTTTCCGCTAGAACGCACCAATCCTAATGGGGGTGCTATCGCTTTGGGTCATCCCATTGGCGCGAGTGGTGCCGTATTGATGACTAAGCTCGTATACGAATTGCAGCGCGTACAAGGGCGTTATGGTTTGGCAACGCTGTGTATTGGCGGCGGCCAAGGTATTGCAGTGATCGTTGAGGCCGTCTAGTTGTAATGCGGTGGCGCCATGCTAGGCGTACTCAATGTCGACAATAAGCACTGACTTTTTGTGACCGCCTAAGTCGATCTCGAACTCGTCATCAACGCTCTTTTTCAGCAACGCACGGGCCAAGGGCGAGTCCATCGAAATATGCTGATTGGCTGTATCCGTTTCATCGGGGCCAACTATTCGGTATCGCTGCTCTACCTGATCGATTTCGAGTGTGACCCACGCACCAAAGAAAACCTGCTGGTGATTGCCCACTTGCTCTATGATTTTTAGATCTGGCAAGCGCTTTTGCAAGTAGCGGATGCGACGGTCTATACCAGCCTGTTCTTTCTTGCGGTAGATATACTCGGCGTTTTCCGAGCGATCACCCTCGGCAGCGGCCGCCGCTAGTGCATCGTTAACAATGCGACGTTTGCTCCATAGAGCTTTAAGCTCGTTCTCCAAAGTCACGAATCCCTGACGTGTAATGTAGGGAGAAGATCGGGGACTAGGTGGGCGCCATCGTGGCATAAGAGTTTTGTTTAAGCGTGAGTCTATTAAGGTCTAATATGGCTTATTAAGGCTTGATGAGTTTAATGGGCTCACGCATACTCTTCCACCGTTTTCGTTTTTGAGTGCCTCGATGAACCAAGGACAGCTCCTCGAGCAAGCCCACACAGTATTACGCGAAACGTTCGGTTATGGCCAGTTTCGTCCGCTGCAAGAACAAGTTATTGCCAGCGTATTTGCGCGTCAGGATAGCCTAGTGCTCATGCCTACGGGGGGTGGAAAATCGTTGTGTTATCAAGTCCCCGCTTTGTGCCTCCCTGGCCTCACTATCGTGGTGTCGCCACTCATTGCTTTAATGCAAGATCAGGTGGGGGCTCTTCGGCAATCTGGCGTGGCCGCAGCGTATCTTAATTCCAGCTTATCAGCCAGCGATAGCGCGCAAGTGATTCGCGAACTCTACGAAGGCCGCTTGAAGCTTTTATACGTATCGCCGGAGCGCCTATTATCTGAATCTACTCTAGCGCGTCTTGCGCAAACCGATGTGAGCCTAATCGCCATTGACGAAGCGCACTGCGTGTCACAATGGGGGCACGATTTTCGTGTTGATTATTTAGGCTTACATGTCTTAGAGCAGGCTTTTCCGAACACCCCACGCATTGCCCTAACTGCTACGGCGGATGCGCGCACCCAAAGCGAGATTATTCACCGTCTGGCGCTTAACGCCCCACAGCGTTTCCTGTCTAGTTTTGATCGCCCGAACATACGCTATCAAGTAAAAGTTAAAGGCGATGCAAAGGCGCAACTGCTCACCTTTTTAAGCGGCTATCGCCGGCAATCGGGCATCGTGTACTGCATGTCGCGCAGTCGTGTTGACACAATGGCGGCTTGGTTACACGGCAAGGGATTTAAAGCTCTCGCCTACCATGCGGGTATGGACTCAGCGACCCGCGGTAAAAATCAACACGAATTCTTGCACGCTGATGATGTGATCATGGTGGCAACCGTGGCGTTTGGAATGGGTATCGATAAGCCCGATGTGCGCTTTGTGGCTCACCTCGACCTACCCAAGAGCTTAGAGGCCTACTACCAAGAAACGGGCCGCGCAGGACGCGATGGCTTGCCGAGCGAGGCGTGGATGGTGTACGG
This sequence comes from uncultured Gammaproteobacteria bacterium, assembly GCA_964351295.1. Taxonomy (GTDB): domain Bacteria; phylum Pseudomonadota; class Gammaproteobacteria; order Arenicellales; family Arenicellaceae; genus Arenicella. The sequence goes on along the minus strand of CAYGNS010000121.1, from coordinate 4,291 downwards.
CTTACAAGATGTAATGCGCATTGTGAAAATGGTGCAAGATTCCAATGCGAACGAAGAAGTAAAGCGCGTCGAGCGAGCCAAAATTAATAGCTTGCTCGGCTGGTGCGAAGCAACGACTTGCCGACGACGCGCGTTATTGTTGTACTTTGGCGAGCAGAGCGAAGGTGGTTGTGGTAACTGCGATATCTGTCTACAACCGCCGCGCACATGGGACGCGACCGAGGCCGCACAAAAACTGCTTTCTACGGTCTATCGTACCGGCCAACGGTTTGGCTCGGGGCAGGTGATTGATGTGCTCAGAGGCAAAGATACCGCTAAAGTCAGGCAGTTTGGTCATCATACGTTAAGCACCTATGGGATTGGCGCTGAATTACCCGATGCGCAGTGGCGGTCTATTCTGCGGCAATTACTCGTACAAGGTTACTTGAGCATTGATGAGTCACAATACGGCGCGATTGTCCTGCAAGAGAAAAGCCGAGCCCTACTCAAAGGCGAGATGAACCTCTATTTGGGGGAAGACTTGTTGGCCGCTGCTGAAACGCGTCGGCAAGGAGGTACTACTGCTCGTAAAACCGCCGTTGCACCCGAAAACGAAGACCTGTGGGAAGCCTTGCGCGACAAGCGACGCGAACTCGCTGACGCGGCGGGAATACCACCTTATCAAATATTCCATGATGCAACGCTAATGGAAATTATGCAGTTCAAGCCCAGAACCGCCGAGCAGCTTCTGCAAATAAACGGCGTGGGAAAACATAAACTCGAGCTTTATGGTCCAGCGTTTTTAGCCGTTCTCGCCGAAGAGTAAAGGTTCAATTAATTCAGCGTCACGCGACAGAGGAACCTCTTTCGCATCCGCCCTAAACTCAGGCTAGGCGTCTAAAGAACGCAAGCGCGCATCGGTGCGTCGCCGCTGCCCGTTCAATAAGACCAAACTGATGAGCCAGAATAGGGTCATCGCAACCGCGACATTGATCACACCTTGCCAGCCAAACGTAAACAGTAGCCAGCCAGCTGAAAACGCGGCGATGGCTTGTACTCCAAAAACGAGAAAGTCATTGCAGGCCTGCACCTTGAATTTTTCTGCGCCCGTATGGCTTAAACCCAACTTTGCTGTGCTGGTCATAAACAGCAAGTTCCAACCTACCCCAAGCAAAACTAATGCCCACCAATAGTGCATTACCTGTTGCCCAGAATACGCAACGATACACATGATTAAATACAGCAGTAAGCCAACAAACAATAAGCTAGTGCTGAAGCCCATTTTGAGTAAGCGGCCAGTTAAAAGCGACGGTAGGAACATGGCGATAATGTGGGCTTGAATCACCCAGGTCGCATGGCCTAGAGAATGCCCTTGCATTTCGTGCATACTCACGGGCGTAGCGGTCATTACAAGGGCCATGATGCCAAACCCAAAGCCGGCCGAACCCGCGGCAATTAAGAAGCTAGGTTGGCGTACTATAGACCACAGCGGGCGACCCGTTGAAGTGCCTATGCTGATCGGTTTGGCCTGCTCTGAGTATTGGCTTAGCAGTAACAAAGCGACCGCCAGTACACCGACCAGCAAGATAAAAGAGCCCATAAAGTCGGGCGCGTTGGCAAATAGAAATTGCCCATACTGTCCCATCCAAGGTCCGATAAAGGCGGCCGTTAAGTTCGCGAGTAAAGCGAGGGTTAAGCCATCGGCTTGCTGTTTCTCGCCCACGGCGTTCTCGAGAATAATAAATCGACCCTGTTGCGCAAATGATGCGTTGGCACCCAGCATAAAGGCAGCGCCAACAAACAGCCAGAACAGACCATGACTCACGGCATACGCAGCCAGTAAAGCCGCGCCAATCGCCATCATTAGCGACAGCGTAACACCCCGCTTGCGACCCAGTTTTTGCATAAGCAGGGCCGCTGGGATAGACGCACAGGCCGTACCTATTACTACAACAGCATAGGGTAGAGTTGCAAGTTGTGGTGTGGGAGCCAACTTGGCACCGATTAAGCCAGCGATCAGGACCATCATCGAGGTTGAGGCAAAACTCAAAGCCATAACCGCCGACATCACCCAAATATTTTTCGGCAGATTCAACATGCTTGAAACGCCTCACTAGCATTGCTGAGAGCGCCGACTAAGGCTTGCGTAGTGTCTGCCCGTTCGCTTTCTGAGTAGCCAGTCAGTGGTGCGTGCCCCCACACCGGGCCAGGCCAAGCGGGGTCGCTCTGTCGGCGCACTATATGGTGCAAATGCAGTTGCGGCACTAAATTACCCAGCGCGCCAATGTTAAGTTTTTCACCGACGTACAACTGCATCATTACCCGACCAATGATGACCGACTCTCGCATTAACTGTTGTTGGTCAAGTGGGGAGAGTTCGTAAATTTCGCGTACAGCGTCACGTTGCGGAACCGCGAGAACCCAGGGATATTTGGCCTCATTTAATAGCAGTACACGGCACAGCGGAAATTGTCCGATAGGGAACGTGTCACGCGCTAGCTGGGGGTGCAAAGCGAACGGGTTTGATGGCATATAGGGTAAAGGTTAGTGGTATGAATGCGCACAGTGGGTGTGTGCGCGTCTGTGGAACAGCGTGATCTAGGATAGAGTGGCTATGCCGGGTTTTTATGATACGTCTCTATAATAGGTGCCTAGATGAAAGCCCTGCAAGAGCCTATCGGAACTTTTGGTTTTAGTCACTGCAATCGTGCAGCTGCGAACTCTTTACCATTTGCTCTATACTAAAGCCATGAGCATCCAAGATAAAGGCAGTCGACTAGAAGCAATTAGTGCACAGATCGCCGCCGCGCCATTCCCACCCGTACATACTTGGCACCCGACCACGGTCGGTGAGATCGACATTGAGATCGACGCTCAAGCACACTGGTTCCACGAAGGCGAGCCCATTCTTCGTCCAGCACTGGTAAAGCTGTTCTCGTCAATTCTCTGGCACGAAAAGGGCGAATACTTTCTTGTGACGCCCGTTGAGAAGTTGCGTATACGCGTAGCTGACGTACCGTTTTTGATTAACTTCAGTGAACGGATCGACGGAGTTTGGGTGGCGACCAACAATGTGGGAGAGAAAACGGTGATTAGTGCCGACCATCCTGTGCTCTTGCGTGAGTATAAAGACCAACCGCTGCCTTATCTCAAGCTCCGTTACGATCTGTGGGCCAGAGTGAACCGCAGTGTGTATGTGCAATGGGTAAATGAAGCACTAAACCAAGCCGACACCAATGCCCCCTGTAGTACATCTAAAAGTACATCTAAAAGTACATCTAAAAGTACATCTAAAAGTACATCTAAAAGTACAT
>CAYGNS010000121.1:0-898 GCA_964351295.1 uncultured Gammaproteobacteria bacterium | reverse complement strand
CTAATGCATCGACTTTAGTTCTTGCTAGCGCTGGCTACGTATTTGCAGTCGCGGAATAGCCTGATCGAGGCGTGCGCTCAGATCACTGCGTACGCTGAGGATGCGCGTACAAGCAGCAGTCCAATTCATACGTTGGGTTATACGGTCAAGCCTCGCGCTTGTTGTTCCAGAATAGCCGCTTTAGTGGCGTTATAGCTGGCAAAACGTCGGGCATCAATCAGGCCATCGGCTACCGCTTGCGCCACCGCACAGGCAGGCTCGCCCGCGTGTTGACAGTCGCGAAATTTACACCGAGCGGCGGCGTCGTTGATTTCGATAAACCCGTATTGCAAATCATTGACGTTAATATGCCATAAGCTAAAGTCGCGTATGCCAGGTGAGTCAATCAATTGTCCTCCACTGGGAACATGCCACAACGTGGCACGCACGGTGGTGTGTGTTCCTTCGCCTGAGCGTTCAGACAGCGCGCCCACTTTTAGATCAAGCTGCGGCAGTAAAGTGTTGATTAAACTCGATTTACCCACGCCTGATTGCCCTACTACGATACTCGTACGATCTTGAATAAGCGTCGGCAGTTCGGCGAGTTCGGGCGCTTGATGTCGCGAACTCGTGACGCTCACGCTTATATAGCCCAAGTTGCTGTAGCTTTTAAGTAACGCGGCTAAGCGGGCTCTGCTCTGCTCGTCGAGCAAATCTGCCTTGTTTAAAACCAAAATTGGCCGGACATCTAAAAGCTCCGCCGCCACCAAATATCGATCTAGTAAATTAGGTTGTGGTTCGGGCTGGCAGGCAAACACGATCAACATTTGGTCGATGTTGGCCGCCATGGCTTTCACGCGACCAAAATTGTCAGGTCGTTCGAGCACACATGAACGTGGTTGGCGCGATACGATTACAC
>CAYGNS010000120.1:0-6733 GCA_964351295.1 uncultured Gammaproteobacteria bacterium | reverse complement strand
ATCACCCGCGCTAAATCAGGTAAAAGTTCGCTCGCAGGTAAAGCGAATCTGTTGATTATGCCCAACCTAGATGCCGCCAATATCACCTACACAGTACTCAAAGCATTAGCGAATGGTATTTCCGTAGGCCCTATTGTGTTAGGTGCTAAAGCGCCGATTCACGCGATAACCAAAACAACGAGCCCGCGCGGTATTGTTAATTTAACGAGTTTGGTCGCAGCGAGCGTAGAAAAGCGCGTTACGAAAGATGGCTAAATCCTGCCGCCGTTTCTTAACTACTTGGCAGAGAAATTATGTAATTTTCTTACCAAAAATTCGTGACCACATTTACATCACTCAGGATTATAGATATCATTAGTTTGCTAAATAATGGTACAAACACAGACAGTTAGGTTATGAGCCAAGATCCAAACCAACCACAAACCGACATTGACCCAATCGAAACCCAGGAATGGATCGACGCGATTGAAAGTTTAATCGACGCGGATGGGTCGGACCGCGCGCGCTTTATATTGCGCGAGCTTACCAATGCGGCACGCGAAGCAGGCATTCAGCTCCCCTACGGCCTCAATACACCGTATATCAATACCATACCCGTCAGCCAGCAAACGGCCTTAGTGGGTGATCGACAAATCGAGTTTAAGATACGCTCATTGATTCGTTGGAATGCGGCGGTAATGGTGTTGCGTGCCAATAAAGTAAGCACTGAATATGGTGGCCATATTGCGAGTTTTGCCTCGGCGGCCGTGTTATACGAAATAGGCTTTAATCATTTCTGGCGCGCCCGTAATAAGGATCATGGTGGCGATATGATCTACTATCAAGGTCATTCAGCGCCTGGAATGTACGCAAGAGCTTTTCTTGAAGGTCGGTTAAGCGCCGAGCAATTAGACAACTTTCGCCAAGAGGTCGGTGGAAACGGATTGTCGTCATACCCCCACCCGTGGCTTATGCCCGATTTTTGGCAATTCCCGACGGTATCGATGGGGCTCGGCCCGATTATGGCTATTTATCAAGCCCGCTTTCAGAAGTATCTCGAGAGCCGCGAGCTTATTCCCACTGAAAACCGCAAAGTATGGGCATTTTTAGGCGATGGCGAGATGGACGAACCCGAGTCACGAGGTGCGTTAGGCTTAGCGGGACGCGACAAACTGGATAATTTGATCTTCGTCATTAACTGCAATTTGCAGCGCTTAGACGGCCCGGTTCGCGGCAACGGCAAAATCATCCAAGAGCTAGAGTCCGAGTTTCGCGGTGCTGGCTGGAATGTGATTAAAGTCATTTGGGGGTCGCAGTGGGATATTTTGTTAGAAAAAGGCCACGATGGCATTCTGCAAAAGCGCATGCAAGAGTGCGTAGATGGTGAGTATCAAGCGTTCAAAGCCAAGGGCGGAGCGTATACACGTGAGCACTTTTGGAATACGCCCGAACTCAAAGCCATGGTCGCGCACATGAGTGACGAGGATATCGACCTAATGCAGCGCGGTGGCCACGATACCGAAAAAGTCTATTCCGCCTATCGCGCCGCGATCAAGCATTCTGGTCAACCCACCGTGATCCTTGCCAAAACGGTAAAAGGTTTAGGTATGGGCGGATCAGGACAGGGTCAAAACACCTCTCATCAACAAAAGAAGATGGATAACGAGTCGCTGCGCACCTTCCGCGACCGTTTTAAAATTCCCGTTAGCGATGCGCAGTTGGAGTCGCTTGATTACATAAAGCCCGACGACAACTCGCCAGAAATTAAATATTTACATTCACGTCGTCAGCATTTAGGCGGATATTTACCAGCCCGATCACGCGGCTCGAGTAAATTGGACATACCCGACTTAAGTGTCTTTGCCAAGTTCTTAGAGGATACTGGCGAGCGAGAGATATCTACGACGATGGCGTTTGTTCGCATTTTGACAACGTTGATCAGGGAAAAGTCGATCAAAGATCGCATCGTGCCGATAGTGCCGGATGAAGCGCGTACTTTTGGCATGGAAGGATTATTCCGCCAGTTAGGCATTTTTGCCCGCGAAGGTCAAAAATACCAGCCAGAAGATTCAGACCAACTCATGTATTACCGTGAGGATATTAAGGGTCAAGTACTCCAAGAAGGCATCAACGAGGCCGGAGCCATGTCATCATGGATTGCGGCATCCACCTCGTACTCGACTAACGAGTTGGCGATGATTCCATTTTATATCTACTACTCTATGTTTGGCTTTCAACGCATTGGCGACCTAGCTTGGGCGGCGGGCGATATGCAAGCACGTGGATTTCTGATTGGCGGAACAGCTGGGCGCACCACGCTTGCGGGCGAAGGATTGCAGCACCAGGATGGTCATTCGCACTTGCATGCGTCCATGATTCCCAATTGCGTTTCTTACGACCCCACCTTTGCATTTGAATTAGCCGTGATCATTCAAGATGGTATGCGGCGGATGTATCAGGACGAAGAAAACGTGTTTTACTACATTACCGTGATGAATGAAAACTATCATCACCCTGCCATGCCAAAAGGAGCCGAGGAAGGCATCTTAAAGGGATTATATCTATTCGCGAAGAGCACCAAGGATGATGGCAAAACTCCGACTGTGCAACTGCTCGGTTCTGGCACGATCTTAAACGAGTGCATTCAAGCCGGACAAATTCTTGAATCTGAATTTGGCGTGGCTGCGAATATCTGGAGCGCCACCAGTTTTAATGAACTGCGTCGCGACGGCTTAGAGGTTAGCCGTTGGAATATGTTGAATCCCAAGAGTAAGCAACGCAAATCGTACGTAGAGACGTGTCTGCAGGATCATAATGGTCCGGTCGTAGCCGCTACTGATTATATGAAGATATACGCAGACTCAATCCGCGAGTACGTACCCTCTCGTTATGTCGTGTTAGGCACTGATGGGTTTGGGCGCAGCGATGACCGTATGCAATTAAGAACGCATTTTGAAGTAAATCAACACTATATTGTGGTGGCCGCGCTACACGCTCTAGTGGAAGATGGTAGCGTTGACGTTGCCACGGTAAAAAAGGCAATTAAGATGTTTAATATAGATGTTAACAAACCCATGCCAGACCGACTTTAAGTCCGTTTAATTTGTTACGTATATAGGCGAAAAGACCCATAAATAATGATCAAGTATCTAGAATTAACCGCTCCAGAGTCAATGGAGTTGCGCGGTGCAAAGATTATCCGCACAGTAGTGGCCGAGGGCGACACCGTTAAGAAAGGCGATGCTCTGTTTACCATTATGAATAATGGCAAAGAAGAGCCCCTACCCGCCTCGATCGATGGTCGAGTAGTTGAGCTAATAGCCCGCGATGGCGATGGGGTGAGCTTGTTAACCCCCTTGGTGTTATTCGAAACCAATGTCGAGGCTGCGCCCAAACCCAATTCACCGCAGGCAGTAACGAGTGCGCCAGCACGAGACAAAAATATTGTAACCGTAAAAGTGCCTGATATTGGTGGCGACGCGGCTAAGGTGGCCGAAATACTCGTTAAGGTTGGCGATCATATCAGCGTTGACGACCCCATCCTAAGTCTCGAAAGCGATAAGGCAAGTATGGAAGTTCCTAGCACGGCGGTAGGGACCGTTCACGCTATTAAAGTCGCGCTTGATGATGCGGTTAAGCAAGGTGACGCACTCATTGAAGTGCGCCGAGACGCAGCCGGCGGCGCTCAAGCAAGCGATAGTTCGCCCGCCAATAAGTCGACACCCAGTGCGTCCGCCGCCGTTAACAACGAGGAGCAAGAGGTCGTGAGCGACAAGAATTCCGAAAAACAGGCGCAAGAGCAAACAGGCAGCGCTGTTGAGGTTTCGATACCCGATATTGGTGGAGGCTCCGCCAAAGTGGTCGAGCTCTTAGTGAAAGTGGGTGATACCGTCGCGATGGACGACGGACTAATCAGCTTAGAGAGTGACAAGGCCAGCATGGAAGTTCCCAGTTCAGCCGCTGGCGAAGTAGTCGAAATTAAGGTAAAGCTCGACGACGAGGTAAGCGAAGGCACTGTGGTCGTGATACTCCGCAGCGACTCAGCTGCTAAAAATAACGCCAAGGACAGTACTGCAAGTAAACCTCAAGATAAATCGCACGATAATTCTGATCTCAGCAAGGACGACAATCCAGCGCAGAGTGAATCTAAGCCGGTAACGGACCAACCCAAAGTTGATAAAGCCGACACTACGCCAGCACAGAACTCCTCGGCGACGAGTCCGACCCGCTCCACCACCGGCACTTCACATGCATCACCGAGCGTGCGTCGGCTCGCTCGCGAATTAGGTGCGCAGTTAGAGCATGTTCAAGGTAGCGGCCGCAAGAACCGAATCACGAAGGACGATGTCAAAGCCTGGGTTAAGCAACGCCTGCAAGCCAGTGGGAGTGCCAATGACGGTCAAGCGAATAATAACGGCGGCGCTGGAATTCCCAGCGTAAAGAACCCAGATTTTAGTAAATTTGGCGCAATCAAGCGCGAGCCTTTAAACCGAATTAAGAAACTCACCGCGCAAAATTTGCATCGATCATGGCTCAATGTGCCGCATGTAACGCATAACGACGAGGCCAATATCGCAGATCTTGAATCGTTTCGTAAGCAACTCAATGAAGAGTATGCAAAAGCGCAAAAGGCCATTAAGTTGTCACCGCTCGCGTTCATTGTGAAGGCGGTGGTTAACGCGTTACAAAAGTACCCGCAATTCAACAGTTCTTTGTCTGAAGACGGTTCCGAATTAATTCTGAAACAGTACTTCAACATCGGGATTGCGGTTGATACACCAGACGGCTTAGTGGTTCCTGTGATTAAAGGTGCAGACACCTTATCGGTTGCGGACATTGCAGTTGCTATGAGCGAATTAGCGGATAAAGCGCGCGATAAAAAACTTTCGATGGCCGACATGAGCGGCGCATGCTTTACCATTTCGAGCTTAGGTGGGATTGGTGGTACGGGTTTCACACCAATTGTGAATGCGCCCGAAGTCGCCATATTAGGTGTGTCACGGACTAAGGTGCAGCCACACTGGAACGGTACAGAATTTATCCCAGCACCGATTTTACCCTTGAGTTTGTCGTATGATCACAGAGTGATCGATGGCGCCGAAGCGGCGCGCTTTACGCGTCAAATAGCGTCTGTGTTAGAAGATGTGCGACGCTTAACCGTGTAATTCATTCTAGGTTTACGGCATCTAATCAGTTTAAAAGGAGCAGCTTGTGGCGACTATCGCAATAGTAATTCCCGATCTCGGTGGCGCAGCCGGCGTGGAAGTCATCGAGATTTTAGTAAAAGAAGGTGACGTCGTTAACGAGAGCGACTCGATTTTAGTCCTAGAGAGCGATAAGGCCTCGATGGATGTGCCGGCTGGGCACAGTGGCAAGATCACCAAAATTAACGTAAAGCTTGGTGACACGGTCAATGAGGGCGATGAGGTTATGACGCTCGACGCCCAAGCTCAACCTGAAAGCTCCAAAGCAGCTAAACCCGATACTGACACCGAGCAGGAGGATACGCCAAAGTCTGAGGCAACGCCCAAGGACCAGGACGTGCCCCAAGCGCGTTCAGCAGCGCCCAAAACAAGTACTCTCAATAGACAAGAAAGCTCTAGCAAGCACTCCGCAGGCAAACGGATTGTGGTGATTGGATCGGGGCCAGGTGGATATACAGCAGCCTTTCGGGCAGCCGATCTAGGTTTAGAAGTTACTTTGATCGAGCGGTACGAAGCACTAGGTGGTGTGTGCCTCAATGTGGGGTGTATCCCCTCCAAAGCATTATTGCATTCTGCCGCCGTTATTGCGCAAGCGCGTGACATGGCCGCGCACGGCGTCACGTTTGGCAAGCCAAAGATCGACGTAGCTAAATTACGGGCGTTCAAAGAATCTGTTATCGGCAAGCTCACTACAGGCCTAGCTGGCATGGCCAAATCGCGTAAAGTTACCGTTATTCAAGGCATAGCACGCTTCACGGGCGAACACAGTCTATCGGTGAGCAGCACACTTGATGACGGTCACAAGGACGCACAGACCATAGAGTTCGACCAAGCTATCATTGCTGCAGGGTCGCGCGTTACGGTGCTTCCAACCTTTGCGGTTGAAGATGACCGTATTATTGACTCTACCGGTGCGTTAGCGCTCTCCGACATTCCCGAAAGTCTATTAATCGTGGGCGGAGGAATTATCGGTTTAGAAATGGCCACCGTTTACAGCGAGCTGGGCAGCAAAGTCAGCATCGTTGAATTTATGCCTGACATCATTCCTGGTGCGGATCAAGATCTGATAGCACCACTTAAAAAGCGCATGAAGTCCTTGTTGCAAGACATCATGACGAATACCAAGGTAACTAAACTCAACCCGACTCCAGAGGCGATTGAAGTACATTTTGAGCACGCACAAGATGGTACCGCCCTGCCCGCGCAAAAATTTGCCAAAGTGCTCATTGCCACCGGTCGGCAGCCTAATGGTGACCAACTAGATGCGCAGGCCGCTGGCGTAAATGTAGATGAACGCGGCTTTATTAAAGTCGATGCACAGATGCGCACCAATGTGGCACACATCTTTGCCATTGGCGATATTGTCGGCCAACCAATGCTGGCGCATAAAGCGACTCATGAGGGTAAAGTGGCCGCCGAAGTGTGTGCGGGTATGAACACAGCGTTTCAGGCCTCGGTCATCCCATCGGTCGCGTACACTGACCCCGAAATCGCTTGGGTCGGTTTAACCGAAATAGAAGCTAAAAAGCACGGTATTGAGTATGAGAAGG
>CAYGNS010000119.1:0-6810 GCA_964351295.1 uncultured Gammaproteobacteria bacterium | reverse complement strand
TATCAGCTGTGGCAAAAGGGCGCGCTGTCGGATGTAGAGATCGCGCAGTGGTATCGCAACATCTTGCAAGCCGCGACAGAATTTTTAGTGGATGGTGGCCAGGTAGACTTGGCCGGAAACTCGGCTGAAATCAAACCGCCATTCACACAACAAGAAAGATGGGAGGAGCAACCAGGCTATTCGCCATCAAGCACGGCAGCGACCATCGCAGGGCTAATCTCGGCCGCGGAGATCGCGACCGTCGCTGGGGATTTAGACTCTGCAGCTCGTTACCGCAGTACCTCTGACCAATATGCCAGCATGATTGAGAGCACTATGTTTACCACCAATGGAGTGCATAATCATAATGGGCAATATTTCTTGCGGATCACCCAAAACGCTGACCCCAATGACAACGGCGAGCTCGAAGATCGTAATGGCCGTGGTATCTTAAAAGAGCACGACATATTGGATGCGGGCTTTTTGGAGTTGGTTCGCTATGGCGTGCGCCGAGCAAACGACCCGCATATCGTTGATTCATTAGAGGAGCTTGATGATCTCAACCTCACGGATGATCTGCAGGTTCGCTATCCGTTCGAGTTCGCAGGGGACTCAAAGGTCTATTATGGCTGGCGCCGCTATGGTCACGATGGCTATGGTGAAGACGCGGCTAACGGCCGTAACTACGGGGCGGGGATAAGTGACAACGGCATGAGTCCAACCCAACGTGGGCGCGTATGGCCCTTTTTTACGGGCGAGCGGGCGCACTATGAGCTAGCAGCAGGGCTGTCTATAGAGGATATAAGGGCTACGCGCGTTAAGGCCTTAGAGTACTTTGCTAATGAAGGATTAATGTTGCCGGAGCAAGTTTTTGACGGAGTGGGTGTAAATCCGATTGGTCCTAACGGCGAAGGTCGAGATACACAAGGCCGCTACGCGATTGGCGAAGGCACCAATTCAGCCACACCGTTGGCGTGGACGCATGCCGAGTACCTCAAATTATTACGTTCTCTGAGCGATGGCGCTGTATGGGACTATTATCCTCCAGTCGCTGCTCGCTATGCGCATGACTCAACTAAGGCGAGCAATAAGGAGTAGCCGTGAGCGGTGCGCTTTATTAACTGGCGGTGGATTCGCGTTCGATTAGCTGGGTGGGGAGCAGTTTGGATTCAATCGCCTCCCCAACGATGAGCTTGAGAACGGATTCGACAAGAATTTTGCCAGCCTTGTGGGTGTCTTGGTAAATAGTGGTCAGGGAAGGCGATACATGCCCGCCCGCAAAAATACCATCGAAGCCAACAATCATCACATCCTGCGGCACGCGAACACCGGCTTTGCGCAAGGTATTCATGGCCCCGATGGCGATGGTGTCGCTGGCACAAAATACGGCGGTAAAGGCTCGTTTGCTGTCAATTAATTGTTGCATTGCGATTGCGCCGTCTTGCTCAAAGGACAAGGCTGAGACCTGTAAGTTCGAATTCACGTCAATATCCGCCATGCTATGGGCTTTGAGGTAACCTTGGTAGCGGCCTTGAAACTCTGGGCACTGGTCACTAATGTCGCCAATAAAGGCGATCTGACGATGACCTTTGCCGATCAAATGCTCGGTGGCGAGTCGCCCCCCTTGCACATTATTGCAACCGATGAAATGACCGGGTTGGTCCTTTAAAACGGGCCCCCACGTAACAAAGTGCGCGCCTTCGCGGTCGAGCCGTTGAATACGTTTGATGTAGCTTGTGTAATCGCCGTAGCCCAAAAAGATAATCCCGTCTGCTTTATTGGAGTGCTCATATTCGGCACTCCAATTGTTGCTTAAGTGCTGGAACGACATCAGTACATCGTAACCGTGCTTGGCCGCGGCTCGTGTAATACTGCCCATCATCGATAAAAAGAACGGGTTGATTGAGCTCTCGTTGCTGTGTTTATCTTCGAAGAGTAGCAATGCCAAAGTATTCGTACGCTGCGAACGCAGGTTGCGCGCATTGACATCAACTTTGTAATTAAGCTCGCGCGCAATTTTTTGCACACGCTTGCGCGTTTCTAAGCTTACCAGCGGGCTGTCGCGCAAGGCGCGCGATACGGTAGGCTGCGACACTCCTGCCAAGTGCGCGATGTCAACCGAAGTAGGTTTATCCTTTGGTCTCATGATTTTGGTAACGCAACATCTAGTCTAGGGCAAATCTAACTCGCAATTACAGATCACTCCATTACTGGAGTCGAGCGATTCGGTAACATTACACAGTTGTGCACTTTCGGCATCTGCTTCGAATTCACAGGCCGCTTGGCACGTGCTAGCCCCTGAAGGATGGCCTACCAGTGGCCCACCGACAATTGTGTCTACTGTACATAAACTTGTTTGCGCGTGAGCGGGCAGCACCACGCTGGATATTACCGGCTTAACCCAACTTGCTGGAACTGTTAATGCGATTCGACTGCCGCCGCCGATTCGCGGGAGGAGTTGGCGACGGTTTGCGTTGTTAGAGGCTTTGTGCTTTATGTCCTCCGATGAACTGTTCATATTCCGCGTCATTTAGGTTGTTTGTCTAACAGTAGAGGTAGAATTATATTAGGCACGATTACTGCGCCACGCGCTTCCACTACGTCAGGGATACCATTGTCATTGTCGTCGGCGTCCGGCACATTAGGGTCTGTGCGGAACTCATATTCTTCTAAGTTGGTGAAACCGTCACCATCGGGATCGGCTAACTGATCGAACGAATTATATGGGTCTAAGCCATTGGCGATCTCCCAATCGTTAGGCATGCCATCCCCATCAATGTCGTTGTCACACAAATCCCCTAATCCGTCGCGGTCTAGATCAGCCTGATTGGGGTTCTGTGTAGTTGGGCAGTTATCGATGTGATCTGGAATACCGTCATTATCGGCGTCTTGCAGCACAATCGTTAAGGTTGCGGAAGCCGAACCACTATTGCCATTGCTGGAAGTTAAGTCTCCACTAGTATTCACATACACGCCTGGCGTAGTGCCAATGGTGTCCACTATTACCTGACAAATACTACCAGCATCAACCGTGCCACCCGAGTAAGTAATAGTACCTGTGCCGGGAGTTGCTATGAGAGTGCCCCCTGTACAAGTGGTGCTCGCATTAGCCGGGTTTGCCACCGTAATTGATGCCGGCAAATTGTCTGTAAAGCTCAGCTCGCTTGCGGCCAACGCGCTCATAACATTGCTAATTGTAAACGTGAGCGTGGCGGGCGTAGTGCCCGATGTGTCGAGCGTGTTTGGTTTGAACCCTTTGCTAAAGCCCGGTGCGGGCTCAATGTCGAGGTCGGCCGTTGCGGGTAAACCCACTTGAATGCCAGCGCTGGTTAAAATAGTGGTTGTATTCGTAAAGGTGCCCGGTGTTGCCGATGCCGGCACCAGTACCTCTACATCAAACGAGCAGCTACCACCTTCGCGAGCAACTTCCCCGCCACTCAAAGTAATCGTTGACGTGCCCGATAAAGATGAACTCTCGCCGCAGGGCATAGCGGGTAGATTCGTGGCAATTAAACCGGGAATCACGGCGTTAAGATCGTCGGTAAATGCTAGGTTGGCTACGTCTTGACCGCCGGGGTTTACGATTGTGAAAGTTAATACGGCGGTACGCGTGGCGGCGGAGGGGCCGTCAAACGCTTTGCTAAATTGCAAATACTCTTGTACCACGAGCTCATCGCTAGCTGCCGTGCCGCTCACGTTTAACGCGTTGATTACACCGGTGACTGGACTGGTAGTGTTCAGATAAGTGCCTGCATCGGCATTGGCGGGAACGGCTAAACTGATTGAGAACGTACAACTTGCGCCTGCTCCTAATGAGATAGCACTGAAGGATAGATTGGTGGTCATAGCACCCGCAATATCGAGCCCAGTGCAGTCGCTTTCTACTAAACCGGCCGCGGTGAGGCCGCTAAGAGCAGCGCCCAGATCATCGGTAAAAGCAATTTCACTCGCCGCCAAACTCGCGTTGAGATTAGTAAGGCTAAATTCCAATGTGACCGAATCGCCCGGTGCAACGGGATCGTCTACAAACTCTTTGGTTAACAATAGTTGCGCGCCCAAGACCTCTAGGGTGGCGGTTACCGGTGCAAGCGTTAACAGTGTAGCGTTCACGCTTACTGTCGGTGCGCTCGAAGCACTCGTGTAGTCGCCATCCAACGTGCCAAAGGGAACCGCTAACTCGATATCGAATATGCAAGGTGGATCCCCCGCTCCAATAGTACCACCCGAGATCACCAAAAATGAGGGATTAACCGGAGCCACCACGCCCCCGCAGGCGGCAAACGACGTTGAGTTTATCATCGTGATGTCAGGCGTCCCGGGTAATATTGCAGAATAATCTTCGTTAAATACGATACCGCTTGCTCCATTAGTCGGATCGTTGTTCTCGATGGTGTATCTAAGCGTCACAACGCTGCCGGGAATAACGGGGTTTTCTAAAAAGGCTTTGCTGATGCTTAGCCCAGTAATGGCAAGGTCAGCAGTCGCTGCGGACGAAGTCGTTGCAATGGCATCAACGGTGGCCGAAACCTCGCTAGTCGTGTTGGTTACCTCACCTACTGGGCTTGCGGCGGGAATGTTTACGTCAACACTAAACGTGCACTGCTCGCCGGGTTGCAATGTACCGCCCGTCAAGCTCAGCAGCGAATCGCCCGCCGAAGTGCTTAATACCGACCCTGTACCGCAAGCGGGTTCGGCCACCATGGGCAGTGTAACGGTGGTGCCCGCTAGCATCGCGTCTAGGTCATCGGTGAATGCAATGTCCGTTGCAGGTGTATTGGCGTCAGCCGAATGGGCGAGAGTGAACTGTAGAGTAGTGGTTGCACCGGGTGCCACAGGGCTACTTAAAAAGGACTTGCTTAAACTTGGAGCTGCCACGATCAATAGTTCGTCGCTCGCGGGTTGTCCCGTTAAAATTTCGCTGTCGACCTCGGCAGTTGGGGCAGATGTGCTGCTGTCGAACGCCCCGCTTGGCGCTTCGGGTGCTACGTCTAAGGTTAAAGTAAATGTGCACATGTCACCCATTTGTCCTGCGGGCGCCAGAGTTCCAAGGACTAAGTTGAAACTCGCAGGCACAACACTCTGGGGCGGTGGAGGGTTGATCAACGGTGTGAAACTGCATTCCGACCCTGCACCGCAGCATTCGGCATTGGGCACGGTGGATGCGGAGGGTAGTACGGTGGGGTAGGGATGCGAAAACTCAATGGCAGTCGCGCCCGCGGTGCTGCTGGTGTTTTGGACTGTGTACTCGATGGTAACAGTACCACCCGGGCGCACCGGATCGTCAATGTAACGCGCGGTTACGATTGGCGCTGAACTTACAATCAAGTTATCGGTCGCGCTGTTACCGATGATGGGCTCACTGTCTACGGTGGCCGTGATGTTGGAGGTGGTGTTGGGGTAACTACCTGCAGCGGCGGCTGCGGGCACTGTGAGCAAGGCATTAATTGTGCAACTCGCGCCCGCCTCAATCGTACCGCCTGCCAAGCTTAAAGTAGAAGTGCCCGTTACCATGCCGCAGTCACTAGAAGTGATCTCACTCACTGTAAGCCCGGTGAGTGTGGCGTCTAGATCGTCAGTAAATGCGACATTGGTGGCAGCGAAATTGCGATCATAGTTAGTTGCAATTAACTCCAACTCGGCAGTACCGCCCGGCGAGACAGGGTTGTTTAAAAAGCGTTTGCGTAATGCGACCGGTGTGATCGTGACGTCGAGCGTAGCCCCCGCTTTACCCGCAGAAGCGAGAACAACATTATTTCCTACTCTAACGTCCAGATTGCTAGAGAGGCTCTGCAAAAGACCAATACTTTCGGTAACGACATCCATCGATATTGAACACGATGCGTTGGCTACAAGAACCTCAAACCCCGGGGCGTTGAAGCCAGACGCTAACAACGAGATAGCGTTAGTATCGGGTGTCGCGGTAAGGTTGAAACTTAACTGTCCACAGTCAGTCGAGACATTAGCCGGATTCTTAATGCGAAGTCCGACTGGCAGTTCGTCAGTAAACTGCGCATAAGTTACGGCTAAGGCGTTCGCGGAATTGTCTAGGGTATAAGTGAGTCGGCTACTATCACCCAGCGGTACCGAGCTCGGTGTAAATTGCTTGCTAAAGCCCGGAACGCCCGTGATTACCGTTAGATCAGCCTGGGCTGGACCGCTATTGCCCGCCGATGAAGTAAGGTCACCCGAGATATTGGTATAAGTACCAGCCATCGCGCTTGTTACGTTAACGCTTATGGTGCAAATAGCGCCGCCTGCTAAGCTGTAGTCGTTAATGCTAATGTTGCCGCTGCCTTCCATGGCAATGGTGGTGGACGTTTCACTCGTAGCGCAATTGCTACTTATTTGCGCGGGGCTTGCTACTTGGACGCCGGCCGGCAGTGTGTCAGTAAACGCCATGCCTGTTAAAGACGTGCCCGGAGAGTTGTCGATGGTAAAGGTGAGCGTTGAGTGACTGCCCGGCCCGATTGAAGCAGGGCTAAATGCCTTGGTAAACGTAGGAGGCGTGGAGGCCAATTCGGCATAAGCTGCGGCGCTTAAGTGCAACGAAGCGAGCAGAGCAATCACGAGTCGACCGATAGGCCAAATTGGCTGTAAGCACGGCCGCGCTGATTTAGCAAAGTTGCGGTGCGACCAACGGTGTTTAGGTAGGTGGTTCATAGTGACTCTTTGGCTAGGTTGATTGCTTTGGTCTTACTTTTATCCAGCTTGAGCTAAAGGCAGCTTGAGCTAAAGGCAGCTTGAGCTAATGGCAGCTTGAGCTATTATTAGTAGGTGGCTCGTTGGTAATAAGCTGGCAGGACTCCTTCTTCTCGCCTCACAGTCTATGGC
>CAYGNS010000118.1:0-6908 GCA_964351295.1 uncultured Gammaproteobacteria bacterium | reverse complement strand
GCACTTGAATATCCACCGCTGGACTGGCCGCGTCCTAATGCTGGGTGGGTTGGCGGTCGCTATTAGTGGCATTATTGCCGCTGTTGATTTGCCTGCGTTCGCTGGGTTTAGCTCGCTTTCGGGGTCTTGGTTTTTTGGAGTGGGTATGGTGTTTTGTCTCTTGCGGTCGTTTTGGTGCGTCCGTCATCGACACATCGAGCTGCATCGCGAATGGATGATTCGGGCCTTTGCAATTGCGCTTGGGGTGGGTACTCAGCGCCTGTTGATTTTTATATTTATGGCGTTACAAGTAGCGCCATTTGAGGAAGTGTTTGGCCCCACCTTGTTTTTAGGTACAGCTGCAAACTTGATCGTTGCTGAAACTTGGATTAATTTGACACGAAAAAGAGCCGTATGAGGAAATGCTATGACGCCTGAATTATTGTTTACCATCAGTAACCTCGCGGTGATTCCTGCTTGGTTGCTTTTGTTATTGTTGCCTCGCTGGGAGTGGACGGCAAAGTTGGTTTCGCACGTTTGGCTTCCGAGCTTACTGGCGGTTGCCTACATCTATGCAATGCGACATGCCTTACCCTTTCCCGAAGGTGCTGGGTTTACTTCCTTGCCGGAAGTGATTGCGGCCTTTTCAAATCCATGGTTAGCGGTAGCAGGATGGATTCACTATCTGGCTTTCGATTTATTTGTGGGCGCGTGGATTTTAAGAGACGCGCAGCGCCGAGGTATCGCGCATGGGTGGTGTGCCCCCTGTATGTTGATGACTTACCTTGCTGGACCAGTGGGACTAGCATTGTACTTCTTGCTTAGGTTTGTGATGAAACGCACTTTAACGACTGTGGAGATGTAGCCGCAGCCGTAGCTTTGTACACGGCGTAAGAATTGGGCATTGATTTACGACGTCGTTTTTTTTAGTTCCTGCGCTACCTTTTTAATGGCGCCACGCATAATGTTCATTTGCGCCTGACTAGGCTGCGCTTGGCGAAGAAATTGCCGAATTCGCAGAAGCGTTTCGCCTTGGTGCGTGCGAAGGAAATTGGCTCGTTGTAATACCCACTGTAATTCCTCAAGCAGTTGTTCAAACTGTTCGGAAGAGGGTAGTGGATCGTTTGGGATTGACAATGCACATTCGTTTGGCGCTCGGTCTAGTATTTCAGTCTGATGGCTAGTGATCGTTTGCCCAGCTTTAAATAGCTCGTAACTCATTATCTGTACGGCGGCTGCTAGATTGAGCGAACTGTATGCGGGGTTGGCTGGAATAGAGAGCCGGTACTGGGCAAACTTGAGGTCGTCATTGTGTAGCCCCATTCGCTCGGGACCAAACAGTAGCGACACTTGGCCGTGTTGAGAATGCTCAAGAAGTAGCCGCGCGGCCGCTTCGGGTGCTAGGGCTGGCAGGTCGTAGCCTCGCGGACGGGCCGTGGTGGCAATCGTAAGCTGCGATTGCGCTAGGCAGTCACTCAAGTGTTCGTAGACTCGGCTGGAAGCGAGTAAGTCGGCCGCTCCGGCGGCCATTTGTGTGGCTTGTTCGTCTGGGTACAGCTTGGGCGCGACTAGATCCAAATGTTTTAGCCCCATCGTTTTAACGGCACGCGCGGCCGCTCCAATATTTCCCGGATGGAATGTGCGCAGCATTACGATACGGATGTTGTCGAACTTCATTGCCCGTTCTCTGTGCTTACAGCGTTAGTCTACGCGCGTTGACGCCAAGTTAAATTTAATTGACTTGATGCTGTCCTCCACTTGCCCACCGAGCGTTAACGCGACTTTGGTGGCTAGCATATCGATTACGGCCAGGTGTGCGATGCGCGAAGACATTGGTGTGAACAGATCGGTGTCTTCCGCCGTTTGCGCGTTTAACACAATCGAACAATGTTGTGCCAAAGCCGATGTGTTTGACGTTATCCCTATTAATGTGGCGCCATGGGCTTTGGCGAGCAGCGCATTCTCGATCATGGCTTTGGTGCGGCCCGTGTATGAAATAAATATTCCCACATCCTGAGCCTGCAGCATTGAAGAGATCATGCGCTGGTTTATATAGTCAGTATGGGCGATGGCCGGTATGCCAAAACGAAAAAACTTATGTTGCGCATCTAATGCCACCGAACTCGACGCGCCCATGCCAAAAAAGTTGATACTTCGGCAGTTGCAGATTGCGCTCGCCGCCGCATCGAGTGCAGCGGGATCAAGCCCCGTAGCCAAACCTTCTATGCTCGCGTGAATCGATTTAAGGATCTTATTGATCACCACAGAGGAGTCTTCTTGTGCCCCTATGTTGTCGACAAATAAGTGTGCGGCCGAGGAGATTTCCTGCGCTAAGCGCAACTTAAAATCCGGATAACCCTGACAGCCAAGCTTATGGCAAAGGCGATTAACGGTGGGCTCACTTACGCCAGCCAACGAAGCCAGATTAGCGATCGACATGTGGATCACGGCATTTGGGTTAGACCTGATAACGTTAACCAGTTTAAGGTCAGCCTTGCTAAAACGTAGCGTGTTGCTATTGAGCTGAGCGAGCAACGAGGGACTGAGCGACATAATCGAAACCTGTAGTTAAATTACAATCAAATAATAGCCTAAATAGATTCGAATAGGCGGAGCAATCGAAATGGGCGCAATAAGTAACTGTATTACATGATTCAGCAAACATTGCTTTAAATATGTAATTATATTACATTATTTGCTTATTAATGGATCAGCAATGAGCCGCGAGGACTCATTCTTGGTCTCTGTTCAGCAATGAAGTGTAATTCTATTACAGGTGTAAAATGATCAAGGTTGCAATTAACGGTTTCGGTCGAATTGGCAGAAATGTCGTGCGCGCGCTTTATGAGGCGGAATTAACCGATCGCATAAAGGTGGTGGCGATTAATGATCTTGGCGAAGCGAAAATAAACGCGCACTTGCTAAAGTACGACACGGCTCACGGCCAATTTTTTAAGGATGTGTCGGTAGAACAAGATTCGCTGGTTGTAGCGGGCGATCGTATTCGCGTATTCAGCGAGCGCTCCCCGCGTGATTTGCCATGGGCGGAACTGGGGATTGACCTAGTGATGGAATGTACCGGCTTATTTACGCAGCGAGATCAAGCCGCTATGCACATCGAAGCAGGGGCAAACCAGGTCTTGATTTCTGCGCCGGGGGTTGGTGCTGATGCCACCATTGTGTTCGGTGTTAATGACTCGGTATTAACGTCCGCGCATCAAATAGTATCCAATGCTTCGTGCACAACTAATTGCTTGGCGCCCATAGCAGCTGCCTTACATGCTGAGCTTGGTATCGAGAAGGGTTTGGCTAATACTGTACACGCCTACACCAACGATCAACGCTTGAACGACGTGTATAACACCGATTTACGTCGTGCCCGCGCAGCGGCGCATTCAATGATTCCCTCTAAAACAGGCGCGGCTGCGGCCATTGGCTTGGTGATTCCATCCTTAGACGGACGTCTAGATGGATTGTCAGTGCGTGTACCTACGTTGAATGTATCGCTACTGGATTTAACGATTAATACCGCGCGCGCAACCAGCGTAGCCGAAGTAAACGAAATTTTAGTGGCCGCCGCAGCGACTTCTAAAAAGGGCATTTTGGCAATTAACGATCTGCCCCTCGTTTCTTCCGATTTTAATCACAATCCTGCCTCTAGCATTGTGGATGTAACCCAAACGAAAGTGCAGGGCGATCTGGTAAAAGTGCTCGCTTGGTACGACAACGAATGGGGTTTTTCGAATCGTATGATCGACACGGCGCAAGCGATGGTCGAAGCGCGTCAAGGGGTCTCGCAATATTCCAAAGCGAGTTAGCCCCTGCGAAGTAGTACTCGACCATTAAGTTGCCTCGGCTCGTCGCGCTAAAATTAAAAAACGCGACAAGTCGGAATATTCGGACATAATACCCACAATTCTAGAGCGTACTTGAGCACGCCGTAATTCGTCCACTCATCAACCATCGCCCCATTCGTCAAAGGAGAATAGTATGGCTGCCAGTCCCATCGTAAACCCCGTTTCATCTGCCGCCTATGAGAACAGTTCCATGTTTTCATTGGTGATTTTAACTTCACTGTTTTTTATCTGGGGTTTTATCACCGTTCTGAACGATATTCTTATTCCGCATTTGCGCAATGTGTTTGATTTGTCCTACACGCAAGCGATGCTCATTCAATTTTGTTTTTTTGCGGCCTACTTCGTCTGCTCGCTGCCCGCTGGCAGTTTAGTAAAACGAATTGGATACCAGTGCGGGATCGTTGCGGGTTTGCTTGTTGCAGCCTTGGGATGTTTGTTGTTTTTACCAGCCGCCCTCACAGAATCCTACGCCTTCTTTCTGGGTGCACTGTTTGTGTTAGCCGCTGGCATTACGGTACTACAAGTTTCGGCCAATCCCTATGTCACATTGTTAGGGCCTGCTGAGACGGCTTCGCGTCGTTTAAATTTAACGCAAGCGTTTAACTCTTTGGGAACGGTGGTAGGGCCTTTGGTGGGCGGTAGTTTGATATTAGCGGCCGTAGACGGTGCGCAGCGGGGCGCGGACGCAGTGGTGGTGCCGTATCTCGGTTTAGCTGGCGCACTCGCGCTGTTGGCGGTCGTGTTCTACCTAATAAAGTTGCCAGCCATCAAAGACTCTGAAACGGAGCAAGGCGGCTATTTTAAGGTGCTTAGACATAAGCACTTAGTGTTGGGCGCTCTGGCGATTTTTGTTTATGTGGGCGCGGAAGTCTCGATTGGAAGTTTTATGATTAACTTCTTTGGCGAGCCGCAAATAGCGGGGATGGAAGAAGCCGAAGCGTCCAAATACGTATCGTATTATTGGCTAGGCGCAATGGTCGGTCGTTTCGTAGGCGTCGCGCTAATGTTTCTTGTTGCCGCTAACGTGATGTTGGCGATCAATTCCATTGCGGCCATCGTATTGCTCACGGTTGTGCTCAATACAACTGGAACTACCGCAATGTGGGCCTTGATTGGTGTTGGGCTATGCAATTCATTAATGTTCCCAACTATCTTTAGTTTAGCCGTGGCACGTCTGGGTGGCTTAACGAGTCGCGGATCTGGTGTCTTGTGTATGGCCATTGTGGGTGGCGCGCTCGTACCGTTGGTGCAAGGCATGCTCGCCGACTCTATTGGTCTACAACCCTCGTTTATCTTGCCGCTGATCTGCTATGCCTACATCGTGTACTACGGCCTACAAGGGTTTCGCTCGGACGGCGATGTGACGATTCAACAGCCACCATCTGACATCCCAGTTAAAGCGACGGTTTAAATCGCGTTTATTGGCTGATACTACTGACCGCTTGCATCACCATCTCGCCGCAGCTATGGGTTAGCGACTTGGTGGTGATGCAAGCATTATAAGAAAAGCGCTAAAGGATGCTCAAGCGCTCATTGGCGTACACGCTTGCGCCAATTAAACCGGGATTTTTGTGCGTGATTAAATAGGTGGGGATTTTTTCCATCAGCCCCCGATGTCGGCCTTTGTTTTCAAACCCTGCTCTAAACGCGCTCGCCGCTAATTGCTTAGGATAGCGTTGGGCAATGCCACCACCAATAAAAACGCCATCGAGAGCGCCCATATCAAGGGCGACATCGCCTGCGACTTGCCCAAGGATTTCAAAAAACAGGTCCATTGTTTCGGTGCAGGTCGGATCGCTTCTCGCTATGCCTGCAACGGCAATATCGGCGGCAATCAAGCCTGGATTTTCTTGGCCATGAATGGCGCAAAGCGCTTCATGAATATTCACCAAGCCTGGTCCTGACAACAAACGCTCACGCGAAATGCGGGTGGCAAATTTAGTGCGCAGGTAATTAAGTACTTTGCCCTGCAATGTCGATTCAGGGGCAAACCCAACATGGCCGCCTTCGGTTACCAAGGGATGCAGTTTGCCATCGTTTCGACACAAGCCGGCCACCCCTAGTCCACTGCCAGGACCGAGTGCGCCAAACGTGAAATTTTGCGTTTCATCCAGGGAATAGCCTTTGGCTGAACCGAGTTCAACCACATCCACTGCGCTGATATTAACCAAGCTGTATGCAATGGCCTCCCAATCATTCAGCAACCAAGCGTTCGGTGTGTTGTAGCGTTTTCGCAAAGACTCGCAATCTATTTGCCAATGGCTATTCGGAAAACTCACAGATTCGTCGACCACGGGTCCCGCTACGGCCAAACTCAGCGCCCGTACCTGTTTTATTTTGTGCGAGTGCAAGTAAGTGTCGATGGCAAGATCAACACTTAAAAAATCTGTGCATTCTAGAGTCTGTGCGAGCTCAAAGTGCCGATCGTCATCGGTAGCTAAGGCAAAACGCGCGTTTGTGCCGCCAATATCTGCGATGAGTACTGCGTCGGTAACCATGATAGGGAATCACCTCGTTGTGAAGAGCTGGAGCTCTTTGTGCCAGACTGACCGCGCCGTCATCAGTGCTGTCAACGCGGTAGGCGCTTAAAAGCAATGGGCGGGAAGCCGCATGAAAAGTAATTTTATTACAAAATATTATCTTTGTCGGTATGTATTGCTTGCTTTTATGAAATATAATTACATAATCATCAGAGATGTCAACATCTCCAGATAACCGTGCTTTAATACTGAGTTTAAACCACTTTTAACCTAAACGATTGCTTCCTGTCCCTTGTTAAGCTGAGTCGTTCACCTATCGAGCCACGTCATTTATGCTACATGCTTGCAATATTGTTATCGTTGGAGGGGAGGGCGACCTAGCCTTTCGCAAATTATACCCTGCTTTGTACAGCTTACATTGTGAGCAGCTACTTGCGGATTCGACTAAGGTAGTGGGGTTTGGGCGTGGTAAGTATGATTCAGACGCGTTTTTTAAAACCATGCGCGAGTGGACCAAAAAAAGTGATTATGTAAAGAATTTTGAAGATAAAAAGTGGCAGCAGTTTTGTGAGCGCGTCACTTTATTCACAGG
>CAYGNS010000117.1:0-6949 GCA_964351295.1 uncultured Gammaproteobacteria bacterium | reverse complement strand
ATTATTTAACTCAAATTTGCTGTCCGACAAAGAACACATTCTTGGACAGGAATATAAAACCCTCTACGATGCGACTGCCCGTTGTATACTCATAACGGTCGTTCGGGATCACCGACGTTCGCAGAGTTTGGAAACAAAAGAGTGTCGGCCAAACTAAGGTCTTAGCATATGAAAATAGTCGCGCTGATTCTTTCTCTCTTTGGACACTCCTGGGTTTTAGCTAATGGACCGAGCTGCCAAACTTTTGAATCATCTAAGGAAGGTTTCTATCTTCAATATGTTGAAGTTGGTTTAGCTATTGTTACAGCAGAAGCTATTTCTGAAAGCTATTTATCTGGCGAGGAAAGCGTCACACAATTTAGAGTAATGAGGAAATGGAAAGATCAAATAGGTTTAGATCTTTCTAACAACATTACGGTGTATACACGATATCCTAAAACGCTGAAGTATGAGAAAGGTCAGCAGTATTTATTATATTTGACTGATAGTGGTCGACTCTTTACTACAAATATTTGTATGGGGACGCGAAATGTTAAAGATGTATCTGAGCTACGGTGGAAATATTTAAATGAGATACCTCACCCGATGTTTGAGTGAAATACCTAACAAGAGACTATGGTCAGTACGTAGAACGACTGGCTGTTAAGGGCAACTTTGACCCATTCGCATTGACATAAACGACTGGGTCTTAAATACTCGAAGCGGTCATTCACTGATCAAGTCAGGACGCACTCAGCGCTCCTCGAAGCTGTGTATTTGTACAGCATATCAAGGCTGTATTGAAAACAGGGCACGTTTTCACTCCTATTGCCGCTCGTTTTGTTACTCAACTAACGAGGTAACTTCAATTAAAACAGTCACTTAGCTTAATCGCTGGAATAATAACGCGCAAAGAGTAGAATGATAACGAGCATGCACACTTTTCTACCGTGGGGACTGATAGAAATGATCAATAGTTTATTTAAAACAATCGCTTATCGTCGTTTACCCGAAATGCAGAAAGCAGGGAAACGCGCATGCACACTAATGAGCTGTTAGATTTACTATGCATCGAGTGATTGAGACTTATCTACATAAGAATGAAGTTGGAGTTCTAATAGAGCTGCAGTGTCTTGATGAAGCATCATCAAAAACAGCTGAATTTAAGGTATTAGCAAAAGACCTAGCTATGCAAGTTGCAGCGTCTAAACCAGCCGTGGTAGAAGAATCTGATTTGTCGAATATAACTCCAATCTTTGATAAATATTTGCATGAGAGTTTAATGGGGCAGTGCTATATCAAAGACCCAGAGATTAAAGTTGCTGAGCTTATTGCTCGTGTGAGCAATAAGCTCAAAGAAGAAATAAAGGTAATTCGTTTTGTGCGGTACGACACCAAAGAAATCTAACAAGCGCATGTTGTCGGACTGGTTTTCCGCTGCGCTCCAACCCAACCGCAAATGCGGGCGTTATATGCACGGATGAAATTACGTGGGAAAATTTGGCTTTACCTATTTTTACTAACTGCATTTGCGGTATGCATCGAACTCCAACAGTTCAGGAGCGAAATGCCAATTGAGTACCATGAGTAGGAGATTAAATGTTACATATTTGGTTAAGGTTTCTTCCTCTCAGCTGTGGATTTCTGCTGAGCCTAATAAGCACGATGTTTGTTGTTCAATTCGTTAGAGGGGTACACTTTCAAACAGCTCCATTTCTTTTAGAAATCTACCCAGAAGCATGGTTTAGTTTATGCGCAGCATTTTTGATTGGAACAATTGCTGTCCCACTTACTATAACTGGCATTAAGAGAGTTGATGACTAGGGCATATAACAAGCGCGGTCAATACAAAGGACACTCACTTCGTTCGTGCCTATGCCGCGGGCGTTAGATTTACTTCGTTACCGTGATTTCGAAAATCAGAAACTTGTTTCAAAAAATTAAGGCCAATCGCGAAGCTCGATTGTGGCCCGAGAGAGAAATTATTGTCGAATTCAATGATAACCAGCTGTCGGCATCCTACCCAAATGGCGACAAGTTGACGGTCAATCTAGGAAATCTTCAAGTAGTTAAAATAATTACTAATGATTCTGGCCCTTGGGGAGCTGATGTTTGGTATTCATTTTCTTCAGCAGAAAGCCGTTGTAGCTTTCCGCAAGGTGCAACTGGTGAAAAAGAAGCAACCCAATACCTTTTTAGTTTAAGTGGCTTTGATGAATCGAATTTCATCAAAGCCATGGGTTCAACGTCAAATTCTGAATTCGTATGTTGGGAAAAATGAAAAGAAATCTAACAAGTCTCAAAACAAGCGCCTTCGGCTCGGACGCGTTTTCAACGCGCCCGTTTGAGAGGCGTTAACTCAACTAAGTTCATGGAATTAAACGAA
Source organism: uncultured Gammaproteobacteria bacterium (assembly GCA_964351295.1). GTDB lineage: Bacteria > Pseudomonadota > Gammaproteobacteria > Arenicellales > Arenicellaceae > Arenicella. The sequence continues at coordinate 4,584 of CAYGNS010000117.1, read as the reverse complement.
GGCAGAGTTTATTTTTCGCTTCATGGGAATGGTTTCGATCCTAATGAGGTGTCAAGGTTTCTGGGCATCGAGGCAACTTCAATTATGATTGAAGGGTCAAGAATTAAAGATATCGCACCAAAGCAGAGCGCGTGGATGTACTCCACTGACAAAGTTATCAGTGAGACTCTGGACATTTATAAATTGTCTGATCAATTATTGGAAACATTAATTCCGATCAAAGCCAAAATAATTGATGCTATAAAGAAGTACGACTTGGACCCGAATTTACAAGTAGTTCTTTGGATATCGCAACATGAAGAACATTCGACACCAGCGATAGGCTTTCGAGCCGAAACCATAAAGTTTCTTGCTGAGGTTGGATCTTCTATTGATATTGATACTTACCTGCATGAGAGTTAACAAGGTTAAAAACTTACGCCTACGGCGTGGACGCGCAAACTGCGCGCCTGTTTTAAAGGCGTTAAGCATACGATGAACGAGTACTTTAGATTATTTTTATTCTTTGTCTTGTACGTCTCATGTTTCCTTGTGGGTTTGGCATTGTTTAAATTTACTGGGTTAAGTCAAAATGACGAATATATCGCACTCCCATATAACGTCTTTCTTTGCCTGCTAGGATTGTTAGGAATTGTCGTGGTTTCTCATTACTCTGAAGAGAAGTTTTCTCACTCCTTATTTAAGCTAGCCTCGCAGAGTCTGCAATGGTTCCTGATAATGCTCTGCCTAGTTTCGATTACTTTTTTATTCCAAGGAAAGGAAGCGGTTATCTGGACTTTAATAGCAATAGCAACAGGTAGTTCCGCATATGGGTTGCAAATTTTTAAAAACAGTAAATGTGTAAATGATGCTTAACAAGGTTAAAAACTTACGCTCACTGCGTTCACTCGGACGCGCAAAAAACGCGTGCCCGTTTTAAGGGCGTTAGGTGACAAAATGAGTAACGATGTTAAAGCGCTTGAAGGAATAAAAAAGTCATCCGGCAAAGAGCAAGGTGAGTACGGAATTGATGAGTTCGTGTCGCACCACATAGACGAGCTTCCCAAAAGTTACTGGCAGAAGCATTTGGGTACTGAAAACCCATCAAGCGAACAAGTAATTGGTCTGCTAGTTCTACGCTCTAAATGGGATGATGAAGAAGTCTATGACTTTACGCTACCCGAAGAAGTAACAGACTATGTAGTTAGTGTGTCATTCGATGATGATGGTGCAATTCAAGATATCGAAATGGAGAGCTAGCCGGTGCACCTAACAAGAGACTATGGTCAGTAAGTGAAATGACTGGCTGTTATGGGCAAACTACAGCCAGTCGCCTTGGTGTGTGTCAAGGGGAAGTGATGACAAATCACACGTATTGCGCTCCCGTAAAAGCCGCACAAAAGAAGCTAGATGAGGTCGCCCATTTTGTTAATCGCGTTATTTTTAAGAGTACTCCGAGTATCGTAGTACTTAACCATTTCAACCGTGGCGTGGCCTGTCGCATTCACGATTGAGATGAAGTCCTCCTGATTGTTTAACGCAATCTCGATAAACGCCTTCCGGAAGGAGTGCGGTGTTATCTTTCTCCCTTTGGTGACAATCCTTAAGACTTTCACAACCTTGCTGTAGATGTAGTCTGCTGATATCGGCTTGTTAAGGTCTCCGGTGACTGTATTGCGGGTTGGCGTGAAAACGTACTTGCTGTCAGCAGGGTAGAGCGCTCTGTATCGCCTTATATGGTCCAGAAGCCCCTTTGGAACCGGCAACAACTTGTATGAGCCTCCCTTTTGATACACGTTGACGCTGCCAACCGCAAAATCAAAGTCATCCCACTTAAGCCCGACCAATTCATTGCGCCGTAATGCCAAAATGGCCAAACACGCGAAGGCCACATAATCTCGATAGGCTGTCCGTGAGGCGTGGTGTCGTTCTGACATATAGGCCAGAGTGTCAATAATTTCTGCGCGCGATATCGTGGGCGTTGTGCTCTTACGGTCGACTTTATGCGCCTGGTATGTCGCCAGAGGGTTTCGGGGATAGCCATGTGCGTGCATTAGATAGCGAAAGAACGCTGAAATGGCATAGGCTTTGCGATTGACGGTTTTTGCGTTCAACGGCCGTTTGGTTGCCTCATCCCACTTAGTGGCCGACGCCAGGTGGTCTTCAATGCGATCAACCAGATCCACGAACTGGATGGCGGCCAGATCACTTAGTCGCTCCAGATCCAGATCTCGGAATAAGTCGTTTATGTCACGCGAGTAAGCGCGCTTTGTTTCGTTCGAGCGTTTGGTTTTTAGGAAGCGATCGAGCACATCATTGATGTCCACTTGATGGGCCGGTGCAAAGACTTGCGTGCTCGGCTTAACGATAAGATTGTCGGCTTTAGGGCTCAATTTAGTAGCATTTTTATATTATGGTAATTCATATTATCATAATATAAATCTGTTGTGCAGTGTTTACCACTCTGCGACATTGTACCGCTCACCAAACTGAATATGGTTTTGTAATCCCCCTATTTATAACCGAGTTTTTAAGTAGAACCTTCTGCCTAAAAAATCGGCTTATTAACGGGGGAGTTACACTCTGCCGCCCCCTTAAATTAAAATAAACCAACTACCCTGACGTGGGGTGAGGTTGATGAATATTATTCTCGGTGGATTTAACCTGCGTTGTCTAAATTATTTTCTAGTGATTCCACGGATCAAATGAATTGCATTTCTTTACCCAAGACTTTAACGCCAATTCTAAATCTTGGCTAAATCGTTCGTATTCGGATTCACTTAAAAACGTTGCGTAATCCGCAGAGAGGTTATATTGGTCTGTGGTTAATTGATGTGCATACACACTTTTAAATTGTGATTTAGAAAATTCGCCGAAATTGGGTTTAAAACCAAGCCGATCAAACATTTTGTGTCCTCTATTTTTTTGCTTATGGTGGCCAAGCCAAAACCTTAAAGGGTCATCCCAATTAGCTAGATATATTAGAACATACCCCTCATTTAATATTAATTTAGTCGCTATGTGATGGCCACGAGCCAAAAAGTTTCCATCTCTGTCTTTAAAGTCATAATTGTATAGCCAAAGTCCCACACCATCATCGAAAGTAGATAATATCTTACCGTCAGCCTTACAGGACTCTATCAAGCTTTTATATTTAGCTAATGCATCAGATTTTCTCTTAGAAATGCTGCTCGAAATTTCATCTACGTGAATCTTTGCTTCGTCACTAGAAGGATAAATATCGTTATTGACGTTAATTTTTGGTCTGCCATTTAACCTCCACCCATCATCATATAACTTAAATCGCGCAGTACCGAACCCACCATTAAAGGCAAACCTTTGTCCGAAGAGGCTTAAGTTCGTGTATATCCAATCGAACTCTACTGTTCGATCTGTTTCACCATCTTCGGTAATACCAGAAATTGTTTTTACCGCGATTTTAAAAGGTTTTGATAAATAGAGCTGATTACGTCGAGTATCTATACTGGTAACTTCATTCAGGGCTTCTGGTTCAATATTTCCTCTCTTATCCCATAGTCCTAAGTTTTGTCCTTCAATGAATGAGAGGTCTTGCATAAATAAACCATTATGCTCATTTGTGAAACTCTCAGAACTTTGGATAATTTCTTTTGCTTTTTCTCGACTAAGATTGTCGGAGCATCCAGAGAAAAATATAGAGAAAAAGAGAACAAGAATAGTAATTTTCATATTAAGTATTTTTCAATTAATGGGTAAGCGAGCAGTCATTCTAAGCTGTCCTCGCCGATGGTATTTCAACATTGGATGGCAACAACGCTTCATGATTGTATTGTAAATTAGTCACTACTCCACTGTGTAAAGTTGACCTGGCGGAGCGAAATGTTATCGAATTTAATCTCCCATTGGTGGCCATTATGCGTCGGAGAAATGAAGGATATACTCGTAATTCCCTTCGGCGTTGGGGCAAAGTGTAACTGTTCGACTATTTCCTGTTTTGGTGACATAACAATCGCATCATTAGAACTATTGAATTTCTCTCGTTTTGGTGTGGTGAGGAAATGGGGCGGTTCAGCAAAATATTTATTTCCAAAGTCATCAATAATGTAAAAGTGTTCAGCTGGTTTATTTGTATATGGATCAGCCTCGCGACCAAATATGAAGTACTGGTCTCTATCGGTGTTATTTTCCACACGGATCGATACACTAATACTTGCATCTTGAGTAACCTCAATTGCCTCAAGTGTGAAAATAAATGTTCCCCAACCAAAGTCGTCTTCCACACTCAATTCAATGGGGTATCGCTTTGGAGGAACATGGGTATTTATAAAATTGAGACCAAGTTCATCATTTTCATCTGGTATTTGGTGAAGAAACTCTAATGCTCTTGTTTTACTGCCAGACATCCACAAATACGCGCCATAAAGATATTTCTCTTTTGATGTGGTAGGTTGAGCGATGTCTGGAAAATGTAATACCAGTGTTTTCATTATGTCGAAATATTTCTCTTTGTTCCCTATTGATTTGTTTAGGGCATCAACAAGCAAAAACCGTAATTTGGTTGTATCCCCGCCGGGGGCGAGATTTTCTTTCAACATGTAATTTAACCACTGAACGGACCTATTAACA
>CAYGNS010000116.1:0-6950 GCA_964351295.1 uncultured Gammaproteobacteria bacterium | reverse complement strand
GCTGTGGAATACTCATTCCTGCCGTTTGGGGAGCCCCGATCTATAGATTTTTTAGGCAGGAACGCATCTTACAAAATCTGGGAAATCCAAATTTAGATGATAAAGAGAACTAAAAAAACACTTATAGTGTAGGTTCCAATGAAGATTCGAGTAATTTTTTAATATCTCAGGTGATAATTTATGAAGAATCTAAACGCCGTGCTCCGTGTATTCGTGAGCACCTCTTTGATTATTGTTCTTTCTGGCTGTGCAGTTGGTGATTACGTTAAGGCAGTGAAAAGTGGACATTTTGTACCAAGCTACTCTTCAGAAAAACCAAGTCCACCGCCCGAACTGCAACAATCATCAGTGCCAACGAAAAGTGAGGTGATGAACGCGCAAAGGAAGTTACTTGAACTCGGTTACAAGATCGGTAGCCCTGACGGTGCGCTTGGCCCAAAAACCATTGCAGGGATCGAAACCTTCCAAAAAGAACGAGGTTTCAAGATCGACGGCTTGGTGTCTTCATTTCTAATTCAAGTCCCCGCGGAAGAGCCCAAAACGACAAGAGAATAAACCTTTCGTAAACCTCATTGAGCGCCAAATGTCTCTAAAGGGCAACTTTGACTCATTCGCGTTGACATAATCGACTGGGTCTTAAATACTCAAAGCGGTCATTCGAAACGTTGAATATTTGTAACGTTCTGAATCAAGAAGTGTCGGGTAAACTCAGGCCTTATCACTGGGTTTGTCGGAGACTAATTTTCTTGAGTGGTACGGCCCGAGTTTATCCGACGCCTTTCATAGTAAATAATATAATTTGGCTAAGTAAGAAAAAACCATGGATGGAATATTGTTGATGTGCGTCAAACTTAAGAGATTCCTTTGCTCTTCAAAAATAAGAGGATGTGCTATTTGTGGGACCCCAATCACCAACGATAACGATACCGCCGAACACATGATTCCAAACAGTATTGGTGGCCGAGCTAAACTGACCGGTTTTATATGTGTAGATTGCAACTCCGTGTGTGGTCAAACCTGTGACTCAGAATTAAGTAAACAATTAGAACCATTCTCTGTATTGATACCCATAACGCGTCAACGGCGCAATGTGACCCTATCTCAGTGAATACTGCTGATGGAGGACGCTATAATCTTAGATTCGGAGGGGACGCTCAAGATACCCCGACCCGCTTTTAGGAACTAGTTTGTTAAGTTGCACCCAAAACTGACCCACTTTTAAAGTTAATTTGCATCGAATATCGAAACACGTATAACCCATCTCCAGCTTAATTAGATGCGGGAGTACATTTGGAGTGATAGACGTGGCATTAGTCAGTGTAATTCGTCGATGGCATCACCGAGATCAGCTATCGATCAGAGAGATCGCTTTGCTTAAAAGTTCATTTCATTTGGTTGCGTGCAACTCGTCTCGACATCTTTCCTGCTCTAACTCGATTTCGATGGTTGTGTGCTCAAGCTCGTTTGATTCGAGTACAGCATTAATCGAGGTTTTCAAATCCATATATTCTTGGATCGTCTCGAGTGATGACACTCTGATATGTGCGGTTAAAACGTGGTGCTCACCATCAAGCGACCAGAGATGCAGGTGGTGAATGCTCTCCACATTGTTTATATCAAGAAGTGACTGCTCAATTTCTTCTAGTGTCTCCGTATCCGGAGTTCCCTGGATAAAGAGCCGTGCTGTCTCCCATAGGTTCCGCACCACATTTATCAAAATGAACAGGGTGAAACCAATGGACAACAAAGGATCGAGAATAGGCCATTCGACGAACTGCATCACCAACGCGACAATGAACACCGCGACCCAACCCAAGACGTCTTCTAGGAGATGCCAGTTGAGCACGCGCTCATTTAACGTTTTACCCTTACTGAGTTTGTAGGCGGCATATCCGTTTACGCTGACACCCAATACCGCAAGCGCAAGCATGCCTTGAGTATGCGGCATTACCGGGTCAAACAAGCGCGGAAACGCTTCAGTTAATACCCAAACTGAACCAACAATCAATACCAGGCCGTTGATCAACGCCCCAAGCAGGCTTAGGCGTCGATAACCATAGGTAAATAGCTGGTCGGCTTCCTTGTTTCCCAATTTATTTAGTAACCAAGCGCTGCCGATCGAGAGGCTATCACCCAGGTCATGAACCGCATCGGCCATGATCGCGGTGCTGTTGGTTAGCCAGCCACCAATAAATTCAATGATGGTAAACGAGAGATTGAGAAAGAACGCCCAGCCCATGCGTTTTGAGCTGTCGTGTTGGCTATGATCGTGCATATGTTTCTCCTGAAAGTTGGCGGTGTGGAGTAAACCAACACCGCCCTAGTTATCTAGTCTGATATGTGACTTGAATCTCGACGGTGGATCCATTGGTATAACACTGGCAACAATAGCAAGGTTAGCAAGGTCGAGGAGATGATGCCGCCGATCACAACGGTAGCTAATGGCCGTTGTACTTCAGCACCAGTACCGGTGTTAAGCGCCATAGGCACAAAGCCCAGGCTCGCCACCAGTGCGGTCATTAGCACCGGGCGCAAGCGGATCAGCGCCCCATCAACCACGGCTTTGGCAAGATCGCCAGTCTCGTGCCAAAGGTCACGGATGAAAGTGACCATGACCAGACCATTCAGTACCGCCACGCCCGAGAGCGCGATAAACCCAACTCCCGCTGAAATAGACAGCGGCATACCTCGAAACCACAATGCGAGCACACCACCAGTTAACGCCAACGGCACACCGGTAAAGATAATCAGTGAATCCCTCAATGAACCGAAGGCCATCACTAATAGCCCAATAATGATCAACAACGTGACCGGCACCACGATGGCGAGGCGTTGACTGGCTGACTCTAGCTGCTCGAAGGTACCGCCATAGTCCAACCAATAGCCGCTGGGTAGGTCAACTTGGTCTCTGATGCGTTCCTTAACCGTTTCAACAAAACTGCCCAGGTCTCGATCACGCACGTTCGCGGTCACCACCACGCGCCGCTTACCGTTCTCTCGGCTGATTTGCGCGGGCGCGGGTCTGAGTTCCAGTTCTGCGACCTCATTCAACGGCACGAAGTCACCGCCTGGCAAGGGGATTGGCAAGAATGCCAAGCTGTCGATGTCAGTGCGAAGTAGTTCCGGCAAGCGTACTACCAATTTGAAGCGCCGATCACCTTCGTAAATCAGGCCAGCCTCTTCGCCACCAATACTGGCACCGACCAAGTCCTGAAGGTCATTGAGATTTAGCCCATAACGAGCCAGTGTCATGCGCTTGGGGATAATGGATAGCATCGGCAAGCCGGTAACTTGTTCGACGCGGGCATCCGCCGCACCATCGATCTGCTCAACCACCCCTAATATTTCTTCGGCGGTTGCCACCAATTGATCAAGATCATCCCCAAAAACTTTAATCCCTAAGTCGGCGCGTACGCCCGAGATCAATTCGTTAAAGCGCATTTGAATGGGCTGAGTAAATTCATAGTTGTTCCCAGGCAACTGCGTAACCGCGGCTTCCATCTCGGCCACCAGATCGTCTTTTAGACGTCTTGGATCAGGCCACTCGTCGCGCGGCTTCAAGATCACAAAATTATCGGCTACGCTGGGTGGCATTGGGTCGGTGGCTACTTCCGGCGTGCCTATTTTTGCGTAGACCTTATCAACTTCGGGAAAGGTCTTGAGCCGCTGCTCAAGAATTTCCTGCATGTCGATGGCCTGCTCAAGACCGGTACCTGGAATACGCAGCGCGTGCAGGGCGATATCGCCTTCGTCCAGTTGTGGAATAAATTCCGACCCAAGCGTTGTCATTAGCCAAACGCATAGAACCACCAATACAGAAGCTCCTGAAACCACCATCCAACGAGCTCGAAGTGCCGCTTCAAGAACTGGGCGATACAAAGATTTACTCGCCACAATGATGCGGCTTTCCTTTTCGCTGATTTCTCCGTTCATGAATATGGCAACGGCGGCGGGTACGAAGGTCAACGAAAGGACCATTGCAGCCAACAGTGCCATCACGACCGTAGCCGCCATGGGCTGAAACATTTTGCCTTCTACGCCAGTGAGAGTGAATATAGGGATGTAAACCACGGTGATAATGGCGACGCCAAACAAGCTGGGCCTAATCACTTCTCCAGTCGCCTCATACACCAAGTTTAATCGCTCACGCAGCTCAAGCGGCTTGCCATTTTGATGCTGTGACTCCGACAAGCGTCGAATACAATTCTCCACGATAATCACGGCACCATCGACAATCAGACCAAAATCCAGGGCACCAAGACTCATCAGATTGGCTGAAACGCCCGTGCGGACCATGCCGGTTATCGTGGCCAACATCGACAGAGGGATGACAGCGGCTGTAATCAGAGCCGCGCGGATGTTGCCGAGTAACAAAAACAACACCACAACCACCAGCAATGCACCTTCGAGCAGATTCTTTTGTACGGTGGCAATCGTCAGATCGACCAGCGACGTCCTGTCATAGACCGCCTCGACTTTAATACCGTCAGGTAACGATGCTTTGATGTCTTCGAGCTTTTGCGCCAGATTCTGAGCCACGACTCGAGAATTTTCCCCCACCAGCATCATGGCAGTGCCCATCACTGTTTCGCGGCCATCTCGCGTAGCCGCGCCAGTGCGCAGTTCCTTGCCAATCGCGACATCAGCAACATCGTTGATCGTGACCGGCGCGTTTCCAATAAGCCCCACAACAACATTTTCAATCTCGGTAATGGTGGCGAGTTGACCCGGCGAGCGCACTAGTAGCTGTTGGCCGTTGCGTTCGATGTAGCCCGCTCCGCGGTTGTTGTTATTGTTGCGCAGGGCCTCAGCGACGTCCTTCATGGTCACGCCCATCTCCAAAAGGCGCTTGGGGTCGGGGCGAACATGATACTGCTTATCAAAACCACCGATGGTGTTGATCTCAACAACGCCCGATACCTGAGCTAGCTGAGGCTTGATAATCCAGTCCTGAACTTCGCGTAAAGCCATCGCGTCCCAAGGCTGATTATCTTCTTGGGTTGCGTCAGGCAAGGCCTCAACCGTGTAGACAAAGATTTCGCCCAAACCGGTAGCAATAGGGCCCATTTCAGGTTCCAGACCGGGTGGCAGCGCACCTTTGATCGCGGACAGTCGTTCGTCAATCAAATTGCGTGCGTGATAAATATCGGTGCCTTCTTCGAATACCACGGTAACCTGCGACAAGCCGTAGCGAGACAATGAGCGTGTGTAATCCAACGCCGGCAGCCCGTAGAGCGCTGTCTCTACCGGAAACGTAATCCGTTGTTCCGCTTCGAGCGGCGAATATCCCGGTGCTTCGGTGTTAATCTGCACCTGCACGTTAGTAATATCCGGTACCGCATCGATGGGTAAATGTTGATAGCTCCAGGTGCCGATGCCAATCACGGCCAGCATCAGGCCCATAATAAGGTAGCGTCTCTCAATGGAGAGCCGCACAATTGCGTTAATCATGATGGTCTCCGTTTAGTGGTCGTGGGATGCGCCAGATTTTTCAATATCGGCTTTTATTAGATAGCTGTTTTGCACGACATAGTGATCTCCAGCGTCGAGGCCTGCGAGCACTTGCGTGTAGCGCTCATCGCTGACCCCGAGTTCGAGTGGACGTATCTCGTAGGTATCGCCCACCTTAATAAACGCCACGGTCCAGTCACGGAATCCCTGCAAGGCTCGTCTATCAACCACAAGCGACCCCTCAATTGTCTCCACGTCAATGCGGCCGGTCACCAGATCACCCGGTGACAATTCGCCGCCTTCATTACTCAACACGACTCTGGCAAGCACAAACGGTGAGCCTCCGACGGTCGACGTCACATGCGTAATACGACTTTCGTGTGTGTGGTCGTTGTGCAGAATATGAACGCTTTGCCCAGGCTTTACTTGCGCGCGCTGGCCGGGAAAGACTTTGAGTTCGGCCCAAAGCGTCTCATTATTGACGATTGTAAACAGGGTGAAATCTGTTGCCAATTCACCGACATTGACTGAGCGCTCTTGAATGACGCCCGCAATAGGCGCGCGCAGCGTATAGCGTTGCAAGCTCTCGTTAGACTCAATCGTTGCCAGTACATCGCCCTTATCAACGAAATCGCCTACGTTGACCCGAACCTCCATAATCACGCCGGCAAAGCGTGCCCGAAGCGCCGCTTTTTGGTTGGGCGGCGTGACCAACCGTCCAAACACTTGCACGTGTCGCTCGATGCTCCCGAGGCTAGCTATCTCGGTACTAATCCCAACATCGTTGGCCATGTCAGCCGCAATCTCGACACGACCTTCATGCGATTCCCATTGCCATTGATGGTTTTTTCCGTCCACGTCAAGACTCACGTCAACATCGAAGGAATGTGGTTCAGTAACGACCCCAATGCCGCGCCAGTAATCAGTCTGTTTTTCAAAGGTGAATTCATCTTGTTGTCCACCTAAACGAGTCAGGGTGACTTTGAGTTCGACGTTTTCAACAGGTTCGCCATTCTTTGCAATCCACGCACGATATTCGGGTGGAACATCACGTTCAAAAATCGCCAGCTCCAATTCAATATCCCCATTGCGCAAAAGCTTGCCGCCGTTTGGGCCTTTTTGTTCTTCATGTTGCGCCTGTGCAGAATCGTCTTGGCCATCATTATTATCACTGCCGGCGCTGTAGGCATTTAGCGCTATCGCTGAAACTAGAATCAACAGTCCAAGTGACCATCGTTTAAAAAATTGTGTTTTGTGTATATTCATATCAATATCCTGAAATTCGGTTAGCGCTGTGGCGACTCAATGCCTTCGTTGAGCGTTTGCTCGATACTTGTCGAAAGCAGCTCGGCGGCAAGTGGCTCGGCAGTGAGTTGTTCAATTAAGGCCTGGTTTAACAGGGCTGTTGTGGCCGAATCAATCGACCTTAAACGTGCGTCAAGCAACTCTCGTTGCGCCGTGATCCAATCGACATAACTGTAGCGACCTTGTTCATACGC
>CAYGNS010000115.1:0-7032 GCA_964351295.1 uncultured Gammaproteobacteria bacterium | reverse complement strand
CCACGAAACCCACGGATCGCGTCACGATTAGCTCTAATGATCATTGAGAAAAGCTGGCGCAGCCCTGATCCACCTGTTCGCAACTCGATCGTGGATGGCCGCACGCGGGTTGCACCTATTTTTGAGAACAGCAGATTCAAAGATTGCGGTGAAAAATAAGACATATGTTCCCACGGGTTTAGGTCTTTAGGAACGCAACTGGATCCGGAGTTAACGAGTTTCAGAATTTGATTCATTCGCCAATCAATAAAATTGGGAACGTTGACCGAGATAACCGTTTCGGGTGTCGAAATCCTCTTTAACTGCTGAACAAACATCAAAGGGTTCGCGACATGCTCCAGTACATCATTCAAAATAATGCCATGCGCCGAAAAGCCATCTGGTAAATCTTCAACTGCCTTGTAGGTCGCGATGCCACGTTCAGCTAGGTAGTTTCGAGCCACAGGTGACCATTCGACACCGGTCAACTCATATGGATAGCCGGGAAAGCTAAGGCCTAGCGAACCAACAGCAAAGGCGCACCCCACATCAATGATTTTTATCTTTTGATCTGGGACACCTTGTGGGTTTTTCGGCACGCCATCGCTTAATTGCTGCAAGAGTACCGAAACTGATTTAAAGGCAAACGCTGCGCGATCAGGTCTCGCGAATATGTTCGCGGTCTCGTCCGACGCTGCTGATCCGCTATACAGTTCATTCAGAAAGGATGGCGAGGGAACGACCGCAGTAAACACAAAAGCGCAATTAGGACACCGCACCAGACGAAACTTCGTATCTTCGGAAATGCCGACTTTTTGGTAGAAACTTGACGAGTAATATGGAGAAGATTCAACTATTTGTTTAGCCGTGCCCACGGCCACAATGTTGGGGCTAGCCTCGCATATCGGGCAATTGCGAACGTCTATTGTGTTCAATGCGCCAAACTCTCTACTCGAATAGGTGTGCAGCAAGTATAAATCATCTGATTCTTCTTGAAAGAAGCATCTGGCCCAGAGTTCCTTACCTCGTCCACCCTTGTGATTACTCTCGTTGGGCGTAAGTTTTTGATGACAGGCGATTTACTCTAGAGGAACTTGCAAAGCAACAGGTAACAAAGACACTATGGCTCGCAATAACGAACCACAACACTCAAACACGCGCAAACCCGCGTGGCCTCACCCAAACCCAACTTAACAGAACTAAGACTCCAAAAGTTGTATACGCGCACGTGAACACCCATGCAGGTGCATGGTAGTACAAGAGTTCACCAAGCCAGTGGCTAATAAACGAACCATCGTAAATTGTTTGGCCGGCTTTGGCACGAAGCTGCATTTCCCAAATGGTAAGCGGGCAAATAAGCCCCAACCAGGCTTGCGCAACAACAATACCAATGGCGAGCAAATGTGCGACTCTAAACCACGGGTTACGCACCCAGGACCAGTGCTTGGCTTTACCAACAAAGATAAGTACCAGCCCGAGCACCACAAACAAGACAAACGCAACATGCGCTATCAACAGGGCATCGGCGGCCATTGCATAGTAGTTGTTCATGTTTATTGAAGACAGAGTAAGCCGTTCGAATCCGTAATACTCCACGCAGAATGGTTGCTTGAGTCACCTAGTTTCATGTAGTTCATAGTTTTAGTACTTCTTGGATTCCAGGCGAAAGGTATATCTCCCGCTTGCTCTCAATATTCTGCAATGCCTGGTTGCTCGTCAAACCCTGTCTGAACATAAGATAACGGGCAACTGTGCATACAAGACGGGATCTACCAGCATGACAATGGACTAAGATTTTATCGCCTACCGATACGACATCGTTGATGAAATCTATCCAGTTAGCCAATGCATCAAACAGTTATGACCTAAGCTTGTTGCGTGACATTAACTGGGGAAGCCACGAGATCCAAAATTCAACAACAAGTAATGGGATTACCCAAGATGCCCATTCTCGCGTTGCGTCCCTCATATCACTGTCCGCGACGTAAAAGAAAAGATAGTCTTCAAGATCATACATAAGGCGCAGCCAGACCAATACTAGCGCCAATGTGTAACTTCGAATCATGAAGGCTCGATGCGCGAGATAGTTTTTTGCTACGGCAGCGCGCCATGCTGCCAAAGTAAAAAACAGCCAAAGCACGCCTGTGATAACAAGCGACAGACGAGAACCCTCGTATTCAATAGTTGCGCCCAAGTAGATCGCAAAAAGCGCTGCGCCGCTGGCGCCATATACATATGTTCGACCGACCCAGCGATGCAGGGTCGGCTTTGAAATTCTGAGCTTGGGTATAAATTGCAGAGGTGCGCCGAAGATAACGGGGAGCGCAAAAACAACGTGACCGATATACCAAACTTGCATGTTAAACAAATTGGGACCCAGCCTGTCCACTTGTAGAAAACGGTAGTCAACTGCTCGATACAAGTAATAGAAACTTAGCCCTGCTAACACAAGTAGCCAAATGTATAAGAGGAGATGGTTGTGATTCTGTCTCGTCATGTCTGTATCAATGGAACTTGATTTCGGCTTGCGGCTTAAAATCGATAATTTTCGCTCATCACTTTAGATTATGCTCCTAACCGCTGAATTCTAAAATCCAGAATAACCAACAAGCTTCCATCAAAACGCACCCCTTTGATTTGCTTCAACAACTGAACATTTTCGCACATACCTCTCTAAGAGATCTAAGCAGTTTAGCTGGTTAAACTTAGTCCTATATACTTAAGCGGCAAAGGGACTCATAGCTCATTGACTACAAGCCAAAAATAACCTGCTTACCGTTTTTTAGTGGCACGATAAAAAAATCAGTCGAGTCTACATACTCATACGCGCCGATGTCACAACGCGCATCTCGCTCGATTCCGCGCTGATCTAACACTATCATATTGGCACTGCACACGGCGCTATCGCCAGCGTCGATTGCTGGGCTTCTGGCGACCAGAGCATTGCTCAAGGTTGTCCCGCCATTGTTAGCCAGTGGTGACAAGATGGAACTCAATGGCACATTAAGCCCCGCCTGAGACGCATCAATGTCGTTAACGCCTGGAGTAAACGAAAGTCCTGCACTTGCTTTGCTGCTCTCGCCAAACAGATTGTTGGCGTTGGCGACCATGGTTGACGTATTAAAAACATTAGCTACCTCGTTAGTTTGGTTGCCAGTCACAATGGAGTTTTTAAACGTGACGGTCGAAGACCCCGCAAAAATCCCGAAGTCAGTATTAGACGCGATAGTGGTATTGATAATGGTAGCCGACGCGCCAGTATTAAAGCTCACTCCATTGCCTGTATTATCCGAGACTGTGCTGTTACGCATGTTGAGCGTTACCCGATACAGCCTCATTCCTGATCCTGCATTCGATGTTATAGCACTCGAATCAATATCAAGGTTGACGTAGTTATCTGTGGCAATGCCACCGCCAAAAGTAGCTGAGTTGCCGCTTACGGTGCTGCGCAACAAATTAAGCGAAAGACTCGAGTTAGCTGTGATTCCGCCACCAGTAAGAGGCGCTGAATTGCCGGAGATGACCGTATCAACAATATTGATTGCTTCGCGGGCAGAGGCGACAGTCGATAGACCACCACCACTATTTCCAGAGCTATTATTCGCAATCGTACTTTCGATGATGGACAAATAGTTGCCGGCAAAGCTCACGCCGCCGCCAATGACTGATGCTGAGTTACCAACAACCTGCGTGTTTTTTAGTGTCAGCGATCCGTCTCCATAGACCCTGATGCCCCCGCCTTGGTCGCTTGCGCCACCCGTGACGGTGATTTCATTTAACGAGAGAGTCGAATCATTTACATAGAAAACCCGACTCAGGCTATTCGCGTCAATGGCTATACCTGCATCGCCGCCCTCAATCGTTACCTCTTTAGTAGGAGCAACAGTGAGCTGAACGCCGCTCAAGACTATAGTGGGTGAATTTAACGCCATAAATTCAATAAGCGCTTCATCACCTAAAACACCTTGGGCTAATGTACATCCTGTTTGCAACGAGCCCGTATTGACACTCACAATGGCATCTCTGAGTGTGCAATTATTGCCATCGTCAAGGTTGCTATCCACTCTGATGATGGTTCTCAAGGAATCTTGATTTTCAAACGCGCCGATGTCGCAGTTTGCGTCACGAGGTTGATTGCGTTGGTCTACATTGCTGATTGGCGCGGCAACACACAGGCTATTATTGCCTGCGTCAATCGCAGGACTAAGTGCTGGCAATGCGTGCGTATTGGTGCTGCCGCCATTGTTGGCCAACGCATTTAAAATAGCAGCTAATGCCACGTTATCGCCCGAACTGGTGGCGTCTATATCGGTTGCGCCAGGGGCAAAATTGTTAAACGCGCCAGCGCTACTTACGTTGGCGCTACCAAATAAGTTGTTGTTATCAACCACAAAAACACTGGTTGCATCGTAGTCGTTAATCTCGCTACCAGCGGCCGCCACATTTCCGGCCACTAGAGTATTGGCTAGACTAATACTTGCGGTTGTTTTGCTTAAAATGCCGCCGCCTGAGCTAGCCGCAGTATTGTTAGAAATGGTGGCATTAATGAGCTGTACCGCGCTGGTGTTTTTTGCATAGATGCCAGCGCCCGAATCAGTAGCGCTGTTACCTGACACGGTACTGTTATATAAATGCACCACGGCGTTATTCGCATAGGTTCCGCCGCCCTGCTGCGCTACATTGCTCGACACTAGACTTTGGTTTACGTTCAGCTCAGCCGTATTCAGATAGATACCGCCACCAAAGTAAGGCGAGTTATTAAACTCCACGCTGCTGTTATCCAAACTCACCGTGGAATTACTCGCGTAGATACCACCGCCGTAATTCGCAGAGCTAAAGCTAACCTTAGAGTTTGACAGCGCCACGGTGCTCTGGTTTCGAGCCAAGATGGCGCCACCGCCACCGACCGCTGAGCCGTTGGTAAGGGTAACGTTGTTTAGGTCGAGTGCGGCGGATCGCACATAAAAGATACGGCTGGCAACATCGCCCGATACCGTTATGTTGGTATCTTGCGCATCAATGCTAATCGCTTTGTTTTGCGCAATCGAAATCTGCCCACCAGTGAGCGTAATCGTTGGAAAAGCCAGGGTACCAAAAGTAACAGCATCGTTGGTTCCAAACGCTCCGCTTTCGAGTACGCATCCTGCTTGCAGGCTCCCTAAGTTGAGCGATACGATGGCCTCGCGCAGCGTACAATCTGTGCCGTCGTCGGCATTAGAAGTTACCTGTATCGTTGCGGCATTTGACCCACTTAACGCAGCATGACTAATCGCCACGGCAATAAGAGTACGATTGAATTTATTGAGCGGTGGCATGGCGAGTTCCCCATTTTAAACGATCAAAAAACACAAGGGAGCAACTGCATCGCTCCAACAACTGTGCGGTTTAATTGATCATGGCATAAAACTCCTCAGATTCCACACGCAATTTCCATCACACAGCACAGGCAATCGCCCGTAATAGAACGCCAAATTGCGTAATAAACGCAACTAGCTCCCGCCGCTCAAATCAACTTAGCCAGCACAGCAACCATAACGTAACCGAATCCTAGTGTGGTTGGCACAAAGCCCAAACACACGAACACTCGGCCAATGGGTGTTTCGGCATTACCCGCTTCGGGGTTAATCGCCTTCACAAAAAAGCCGAACGGGTTGTAGATAACGCCAACACAAAGGGTAACAATTAGCCAAGCGGGTAATTCAATCGACAAATGCAAACACAGAAAATAGCTCACGCACAGCAAAACGGTCATGATGAGATAGTCCACATGCGAGCGAATTAAATTGTGCGGCACGCGGAAAATTTTACGCAGAAAACCCACCTTGCCGTAAATAATTAAAGTGGCGAGCCAGGCTTCGAATAACGAAAAAATCATCACTCCAGCGGCCGTCACCAATAACCAAGAGAGCGACACATTACTAAGTGTTGCGGGCGTGTAGCTTGCAAAAACCGACGTTATTTCCATGAGTTTGGTTCCATAGTAGTTATATGAGCTGTTGTGTGAGCAGTTCTGTTAGCAGTTTTAGGCGACACACCAAATCAGTTAAAACGGAACTAAAGCTTAGCTAACTTTCACCTGTAATTCTTGTAAGATCAGGCTATGCGCAACAAGGCTTCACTCATTCTCCTCAAACATCGAGCCACCTATTTAGGGGAGCTTTGTGTTACCGACATGCATCAGCATGGCGCGCTCGTGCTATTGATTGGGCTCTCGGGGCGAATACGACTAACCTTTAAAGATGGCCGAACTATCGACTGTCGCAGCGCGTTACTCGATGCGGATGTTGCTCACAGTCTCGACCCTCAGGGCGAACTGATCATGACCATCTACAGCGAAGTAGACGCGCCAGAAACACAATTGCTGCGCTCCCTCTATTTAAATAAGCAACCGATCGCCTATGATGTGGTCGCCCCTGCGATGTTCCTAAAACACAGACAACGAAGCTTGTTTGAATTTGATCTAAGTTCGATCCTAGGTTTGGATTTAAACAAGTTCGCAGAGCCGCGTTTAGAGCCACGCGTAAGCAAGTGTCTGCAACTACTGAACGACCAATCAAGTAGACACCGCAAACAAGAGACCATAGCCCGCGAGCTGCAATTATCCCCTTCAAGGCTAAACCATCTATTCAAAGACTCCACCGGCATAGCCTATCGACGTTACCGCCTATGGGCACAGCTCGCACTCTTTATGCGCGATGTAAAAAACACCAACAACGTGACAACCTCAGCCCTGAACAGCGGCTTCTACGATGCAGCACATCTCTCCAACTCCTACCGCAAGCTACTCGGTATATCGCCCGCTGCGCTGCTTAAGGATTTGGGGCGATTTGAGGTTTGAGTTGGCGATAGTTTTTATGAATAGACTGGATACGGTAGGATTTGGCGTGGTGAGAAACTATGTGGGGGTTGACCTCTCCCCCAATATTAAGACCGTGACATGGATCAGATGGACTCACCCACCCAAAAACTCAAACCGACCTAACAACTCCGGTTGATCCTGCCAGTTCTTTAGGAATCGGCGTTGGTCTTTTAGATGGGCGCGTTGCCAGGTTG
>CAYGNS010000114.1:709-7036 GCA_964351295.1 uncultured Gammaproteobacteria bacterium | reverse complement strand
ACATCGCCTGCCCAGTGTAATGAAAATTGCGCCGCGTGATTTTGCGGCATTCATTTGCTGTCTTCTCAGGAAAACAGACGCTAATATTTTTATAGGCAATGCGCCTACGCGCTGGGCTAATCCAATAAAATATTTCGCCCAAGCCCTGCCCAAGCATCGCGATTACGGGTAGTGGTAATAGGCACAATACGCGTAACACCGCTAACCCCAACCAAGTTGGCCAGTAGCGCGGTGTCAAAAAGTGCGTGAGAGGGGTACGGGCGGCCATCTAATTGACAGTGAGCGTGGGGGAATAAGAACTAAATCGATACATAGAATGTACGCAGGCCCGAAATTTCAAGCACTATAATCGGTCAGCGACCTATTAGGAAAGAATTAGAGGATGTCTAAGGTCTTAATAATCACACACTTCTTGCTAGTATAAAATAATGAACCGACGATCAGCTATTCTTTTAGGCCTTAGTGGCTTAGTGGCGGGCACCGCGCTCACAGCAAAACACACTGCTGCGTTGGCGAACTCGCCCGCACCTAACGTAAACCTGGATTCCCAAAACACGACCAATAGCAACGCGCAGGAACCATCCATGCTTGAACCAAACCCTACACTGATAGAGCCTTTTACACTGACTGCCGCCGAATGGCGCGAGCGACTCAGCGAGGAAGCGTTTTACGTGCTGCGTAAAGAAGGCACGGAACGGCCGTTTACGAGCGTGCATAACGACGAACATCGAGCAGGTCAGTACGTTTGTGCTGGTTGTGGTTTGGCGTTGTTTGAACACACCCATAAATTCGATAGTGGCACAGGCTGGCCGAGTTTTTTCGACACGATCAAAGACCGTGTTGCAACCAAAACGGACTACAAACTGATCTTACCCAGAACCGAGTACCATTGTGCTCGTTGTGGTGGACATCAAGGGCATGTATTTAAAGATGGTCCAGCACCCACTGGTTTGCGCTACTGCAATAACGGTGTTGCCTTGAATTTTGTTCCTAGCGCAGCCTAAACTTCTTGGGCCGCAGTATAGTGATACCGCACTCTTTGCGTGATTTAGTTCAATCGCTGCTGTCGCAAATAAAGACCGAGTTCTGGAATTTGTGCGGCAGCCCGCAGCACATCGGGCCATTCATCCACGTCCATCAGCGCGGGTAAGGCCACAAGATGCAACTTTTGCCGGCTGGCGCGCTGCAACGTTTGTGCAAGCACCTGTGCCGTTCCCCAAGTAACTCCTTGAAACAACTCAGGCGCTGGCGTTGGCAACCCAATTAGGTAATAGCCCCCGTCTTCACTCGGCCCAATCACAGCGTGACTCGCGGCTAGTAAGGTATGGCATTGTGTGAGTATATCAGGGGTAATCAAACTGGCGTCGGCGCCGATGATCGCGGCGGGCGTAATGCGTTGGTTAAATGAATACCTCATACGCTCACCCAAGTCACCAGGTGCTTGTAACTCTACCCGCAAATTATAGTCCTGCGCTAATTGCTGTATCACGGGGTGTTCAGGGTGGTCATCAATCGATAAAACTAGCTCGCCAGGCCAATATAAGTGACAACGACGTACCGTCTCGCGCAACAGCACGGTGGCAATCTCAGCTGCTTGTCCCTCGGTACAATGGGACTGCAGGCGCGTTTTGACTCGTCCAGCGATCGGCACTTTGGCAAAAACAGACAGTGGAATCCGCGACACCTTATTTTTTTTGATGGTCATCGCACGTTAACATAATATCGAGCTAACCGTTCAGGGGACACTCCCACATAGTACCCAAACCGCAGTACCCACATTAGCAACACTGTGCGTATTACGCCGCGCTCTTGCCAGCGCCGTGGGCTGGTTGTTACTTGTAGACGACTAGCCATGCACGGGGCATGCCGCTTCAAACGTTTACATAACTCAATATCTTCCATTAGCGTTTGTTGTGCAAAGCCACCCAGTTGGGCGAACAAATCCGCACGCACAAAGATAGCTTGATCACCAGTAGCAATGCGAGTGAGCCGCGAACGCACATTAATAAAAAACGCGATAACGCGCATTGCGAGGTCTATGCGCGTACCCGTCGGCTTAAAGCGAACATCAAACCGACCCCAACCGCACTCGCGCTGCTCGGCAGCCGCAACGGCCGCTACATACTCTCTGGGTAGTTGCGTGTCGGCGTGTACAAACAACAGCCAAGCATGACGGGCCACGCGGGCCCCACATTGCATTTGCTGCGCTCTGCCCAGCGCGCTAACTATGACCCGAACATCTTCCCTTGCAGCAAACCGGCGTTGCAGTAGCGTCGCCGTGTGATCAGCGCTCCCGCCATCAACAATAATGAGGTCTCGCGCGTGCCATCGATCGATCGACGCACACAAACTCTCTAGATGCCCAGCTTCATTTAAAACCGGGACAATAATCGATATCGAGGGGTCTGCAGACTTAACGACGTTTTGCACCGATTCTTAAGCGTAAGGCGTTGAGCTTAATAAAACCCTCGGCATCCGCCTGATTGTAGGCTCCAGCATCGTCCTCAAACGTTGCAATGCGTTCGTCGAACAAAGAATCTTTGACCGATTTACGTCCAACAATGCTCACATTGCCCTTGTACAGCTTAACGCGTACCGTGCCGTTCACACGCTCTTGGGTGGAATCAATTAACGTTTGTAAGGCTAGTCGCTCAGGACTCCACCAGTAACCGTTATAGATTAGGGTTGCATAGCGCGGCATTAAGTCATCTTTAAGGTGCGCCACCTCGCGGTCGAGCGTGAGCGATTCCATGGCGCGATGGGCTCTTAACATAATGGCGCCCGCCGGGGTTTCATAACAACCACGTGACTTCATACCTACGTAGCGATTCTCAACGATATCGTCACGGCCCACACCATGTTTGCCGCCTACTTCATTGAGTTTAGCCATGAGTGTCGCGGGGGAATACGCGGTGCCATTAATGGCCACTATATCGCCCTGCACAAAATCAAGTTCCAAATACTCAGCTTGCTCAGGTGCCGTTTCGGGCGACTGAGTCCAACGCCACATAGATTCTTCGGGCTCTGCCCAAGGGTCTTCGAGTACGCCGCCCTCGTAAGAAATATGCAACAAATTAGCATCCATTGAATATAACGATTTACCGTCGGCCTTTTTCTCGACAGGAATGCCGTGCGTGTCCGCATAGGCCAATAATTTGTCTCTTGACGTTAACGTCCATTCTCGCCAAGGAGCAATGATCTTGATATCGGGACGGAGCGCGTAGGCACCTAATTCAAAACGAACTTGATCATTACCTTTGCCGGTAGCTCCGTGTGAAATGGCATCGGCACCTGTTTCGTTAGCAATTTCAATCAAGCGCTTAGCGATTAAAGGCCGTGCGATGGAGGTGCCGAGTCGATACTCACCCTCATACAGCGCGTTAGCGCGCATCATGGGAAACACAAAGTCGCGCGCAAACTCTTCTTTCAAATCATCCACATAAATTTGTTTAACACCCATTTTCTGGGCCTTCGCGCGAGCCGGCTCGAGTTCTTCGCCTTGACCGATATCAGCCGTGAATGTCACTACTTCACACTGATATTCCTCACTCAGCCATTTAAGGATTATGGACGTGTCGAGGCCGCCACTATAAGCAAGCACCACTTTTTTAATTGCAGACATAGTTGAAATATAAATTG
Source organism: uncultured Gammaproteobacteria bacterium (assembly GCA_964351295.1). Taxonomy (GTDB): domain Bacteria; phylum Pseudomonadota; class Gammaproteobacteria; order Arenicellales; family Arenicellaceae; genus Arenicella. The sequence continues at coordinate 3,397 of CAYGNS010000114.1, read as the reverse complement.
CTCGGCAAGAGTTACGATATGATCGGCTAGTGTCTTTGTATACGACAAAAAGGTCAACAATGCTGGCTCATTTCGATGCAAGCCCTTTAAAAAAAGTGTATCGTTTACGCCTCGCACAGTCTTTGTAGTTCACAATTACTGTTTAACTTATTTAAAATAATCGTTTGCTTTAACGTTCAACTAAAAAAGAGGACTACTGTGGAAGAAATTAATTTTATCGCCCGTTGGGCACATTTAGTTTTTGGTATAACGTGGATTGGCATGTTGTATTACTTCAACTTTGTGCAAGGCGGATACTTTAAAGAAGCCTCTGCTGAAGGACTCGCTGATGCAAAAGCTAAGTTAGCACCGAGTGCACTTTGGTGGTTCCGCTGGGGTGCGATGTTCACCTTTATCACGGGTCTATATCTACTGCACCTGTTAGGCGGCACTCTGCTGGCCAACGACTACATTATGGTTGGCGCCTTGTTAGGCACTTTCATGTTTTTAAATGTTTGGCTAGTAATTTGGCCAGCACAACAAATTGCGTTGGGCATGAAACCAGGCGATGGTCCTGCTGCGGGTGCCAAAGCGCTACTAGCCTCTCGAACGAATACACTTTTCTCGTTTCCAATGGCGTACTTCATGTTGGCGTCGGCGCATAAAAAGCAATTCGCTGATGGCATCGACACCGGCTTGTATGTTGCGCTTGCGGTAGTGGTTCTGCTTGAACTAAATGCCTTATTTGGTAAACAAGGTCCCATGGCAACCGTGAAAGGTGTGATTCATTGTGGCATTGCGCTGACACTGGTATTGGGCCTGACCCTTAGCTATTTGTAAGCACTAATTTTTCGCTTGCTCTTTCCCAGCGTGCCCCGAACGGTCTAAGCCGGTTGGGACGACACCAAAGGTCTAAGAGCTTTGATCGAGAACGAAAAGGCGCCCGCTTGGGCGCCTTTTCGTTTGTAACAGCATTGCGTTCGGCTAAGTCCTATTGGGCGAAATACGCGTCATCAATTAACTGCTTATTGACCGACTAAGTTATCATTCATCTACTTATGCAGCCTAAGTTCAGCGCGCTTTAACCATTCGCCAGACGAATTACAGACCTCAATCGATTATGTCTATGTCGACCCAACACTTTTTAACACTCGATGATTTTAATCCACAAACCCTGCTGGATTTATTAAAGCGCGGCAGCGAACTTAAGGCCATGCTTAAAGCGGGTGAAGTATATCGGCCGCTGGTTGGAAAGACGCTCTGCATGATCTTCACTAAATCGTCTACACGTACGCGTGTGTCATTTGAAACCGCCATGAATCAAATGGGGGGTACCGCCATAAACCTCACTGCAGATGGTAGCCAAATTGGCCGTGGTGAAGACGTTGCCGACACCGCGCGCGTGCTCTCCTCCATGGTCGATGCCATCATGATTCGTACCGAATGCCATCGCGAAGTCGTGGCGTTAGCAGAAGCCGCCACGGTACCCGTTATTAACGGCTTGACCGATTCATTTCATCCGTGCCAACTTTTGGCCGATCTAATGACCTTTACCGAGCTGCGCGGGAAATTGGATGGCGCTCGCGTAGCATGGGTTGGCGATGGCAACAATGTGTGTAATTCGTTTATAAATGCGGCGCGTATCTTCGGCTTCACACTGCATGTTGCAACCCCGGCAGGCTACGAACCCTGCGCGCAAACAGTACGCATTGACGCGTCATTTTGTCAGCTCAGCAATGATCCCGTCGCGGCCGTCGTTGGTGCCGACTTGGTCGTCACCGATACTTGGGCAAGCATGGGTCAAGAATCGGAACGCACACAACGCTTGCAAGATTTTGCAGGATTTTGTGTTGACCAAGCGCTGATGCGGCATGCCAGCAAAGATGCGCTGTTTATGCATTGTTTACCAGCCTATCGCGGATTTGAAGTCAGCGAAGAGGTATTGGAAGGACCGCAAAGTGTGGTATTCCAAGAAGCCGAAAATCGTCTGCATGCGCAAAAAGCATTGCTCGAAAAACTGCTAGTATCCAGCGCAGCAAGCAACTGAATCGGCGTTTACTAGATTAGTCATGACACCCTATTTGCAACTTGAGAATATTAGCCTGCGCTACAACCCAAGAGCGCGTGCCGTAGACGATGTGAGCTTCTATCTCAATGAAGGCGAGCTAGTGTGTTTACTCGGGCCAAGCGGTTGCGGAAAAACCAGTATTTTGCGCGCAATTACCGGATTCAATGCCTTAGATGACGGGCGTATATGTTTGGCTGGCGAGACACTTTCAAGCACCGAGTACTCACTGGCTCCTGAATTACGTAATATCGGCATGGTATTTCAAGATCATGCCCTGTTTCCGCACCTCACCGTAGAGCAAAACATTGGTTTTGGTTTGCAGAAACTCACTAGTCCGCAGAAAAAGTCAACAGTTGCCACATTGCTCGATTTAGTGGGGCTTACGCACCAGCGAAAGAATTACCCGCATGAACTCTCAGGCGGTCAGAGCCAGCGGGTCGCGTTAGCGCGTGCCCTGGCGCCCCGCCCCCGCTTACTGTTACTCGACGAACCCTTTTCAAACCTCGATACCGAGATGCGCGAATCGCTCGGCTACGAAGTACGTCTGCTACTAAAGGAACTCAACACCACAGCCATTCTCGTAACGCACGATCAACATGATGCATTTGCATTAGGCGATCGAGTTGGTGTTATGCGGGACG
>CAYGNS010000114.1:0-699 GCA_964351295.1 uncultured Gammaproteobacteria bacterium | reverse complement strand
GAATCGCTTCGTAGCCCAATTTATTGGCGAAGGTGTGTTCGTAAAGGCCGAGTACTTAAGTGAACAAAAAGTGCTCACCGCGTTTGGCGAACTGATCGGACAAGTAATCAAAACGGACACGACATCGCGTAAAGTTGAATTGCTGTTACGCCCCGATGATGTAGCGCTGGAGCTCGACAGCCCTATAAGAGGTCGCATCGCGCGCAAAACCTTCAAAGGTGCACAAACTCTCTATGCCTTAGATTTACGCTGCGGTGAACGCTTATTAGCGCTTGCATCGAGCCATGAAGATCACGAGATCGGCGACGAAGTTGGGGTTAGAGTTAGCGCTGAACATCTCGTGTGCTTTTAAATGGCGACGTCGTCAGCGTAATACTAACAAAGCCTACCTTTCTCAGCACTCAATTATTCGCGATGTCACTTCGGTACAGTTTACAGCTCGTATTGCTCGCCTCATTGTGGGGCGCGTCCTTTTTATTCATGCGCGTCGCCACCCCCGAATTTGGTGCCATTGCATTGATCCAAGTTCGTGTTGCCCTAGCCAGCGCGATACTATTACCCCTGTGGTGGCTTCGCGAAGGTCAACGAAGCTATGCAACAGTGCGCCACAACTGGCGGGCTTTAGCCCTCGTAGGACTGCTCAATTCAGCCGTTCCATTTGTATTATTTGCTTTTAGCACGCTGCATATCACTGGGGGC
>CAYGNS010000113.1:0-7037 GCA_964351295.1 uncultured Gammaproteobacteria bacterium | reverse complement strand
GCCTTCTTTAGCGCTAGATGGTGAGTGGGGATTTTTATGGGGCGAGCCTGGGGCCAATGCAATAACAACAATCAATGTCCCTAGCTCTTGGCCTGAGCTCGATCTACCAGGGCAAGGTACAGCGCACTATTTCTTAACGCTTATACTACCCAAAACCGATACTCCGCTTAGTATTCGCGTTGAAGGCGTCTATTCGGCTTATCACCTTTATATCGACGATGAATGGGTGGCTAGTGGTGGTCAGATTAAAGACGCGTACGGTCATTGGCAACCGCACAAGAATGTGGCGATTGCCGATTTGCCCACTGACCAGCAGCCCCTAACTCTAAGGTTGGACGTTGAGAACTTTGACCATGCGTTTGGCGGCATGCGCCGATCAATTGTTTTAGGAACTCAGGCAACAATCACCCGCACGCAGATAGTCAGTGATTTCTTAATGTTATTCCTTACCGGTGCGTGCGCTGTTTTGGGGTTTCACTACATCATTTTGTACATACGTCGACCCACGGAAACCTACTACGGCATATTTGCCGCGTGCGGTTTCTGCTTTGCTATCAAGGAAGTCATTTTGTATTGGCAGCTAGGGTATTTTGTTCCTTGGTTTTCGCCTTTACCTTACACACCAATGGTTAGGTTGGAATACTGGAGCACGTTTTTACCTTTGCCTCTGTATTATGCTTTTCTACGCTCGTTATACCCCAACGAACACCCTCGCTGGTTCGCTCTGTTTGCCTATGTCTTCGTTGGCAGCTTTTTGGTTGCCACCCTATTCACGCCTTCAGTTGTGTTTACGGAGCTATTCAAACCTTTCTTGCTGGGCGTATTGTTCATCTTGATGTCAGTATTTGTGAGCGCTGTCGGCGCAGTGCGCAATCGACGACCAGCGTCTATTTGGCTATTTGCGACTTACTTAGTAATCCTTTTCGTAAACGTGCACGATTCGCTTTTGTTTATGGATGTGATCGACGGCGCAAATATATCTAAGTATGGTCACCTCGCCATATTACTCGGCCTTTCAGCATTGCTAGGGCAGCGTATGCAGTCATCATTAGATCAAGCTAGAAAGTTGTCTTCGCAATTGGTAAGCAAGGTAGAAGAACGAACTCGTGAGTTGTCGAACAAAGTGGTCGAAGTAAATGCGGCTCGTGGCGAAGCCGATGCAGCCAACCGCGCCAAGTCTGGCTTCTTGGCCGCGGCTAGTCATGATCTACGGCAACCTATGCATTCCATTGGTTTGTTTCTCGATGGCTTTGAGAAGGAAATTGAGCAAGGCACTTACAAGCGTTCGCTGCGCAGTATTGAAAACTCGGTTGCTAATTTAAATAAAATGTTCAGCGCGTTGTTAGATGTGTCCAAACTGGATAGTGGCTCGCTGGAACCAACTGCGCTCGGCTTTAAGCTCGCTCCGTTGTTCGAAGAACTCGCCCAAGAATTTAAACCTCTAGTCAATAGAAAAGGGCTGAGCCTAGAATTTTCTAGCACCGCGCACTCAGTATTCTCAGACCCCATACTGTTGGGTCGGATCCTTAGAAACCTAATCACTAACGCTATAAACCATACTGACCATGGCACGGTTTCGATTACTGCGCATGAGCAAAATGACATCGTGGTCATTCGTGTTGCTGATACAGGCTCGGGAATTCCTGAGAGCGAGTTCGACAACATATTCGCTGAGTTTTATCAGCTGGACAACCCAGAACGAAGTCGCGAAAAAGGACTCGGCTTGGGCTTAGCCATTGTTAAAAAGCTGTGTACGTTGTTAGGCCACACCATTCGAGTGAAATCGATTCATGGTAAAGGCAGTGAGTTTAGTGTTGAAGTTGAACGATCAGCAGCCATGAGCGAAGGCAGCACAGCCCAGAAATATGTGGAGTTGAATTCAAGATTTGATGAACAGCAATTGGATGGGCTTACCGTGCTTGTAATTGACAATGAGCAAGAAGTATTAGACGCGACACAGCATCTTCTGGAAGGATGGGGCTGCAACTGCTTATTGGCGAAGAATAGAGACGAAGCCTTAATGCGTTTAGACCAGCAGGACATAGACTTTATGTTGATTGACTATCGCTTAGAAGGTATTCAATCTGGCGTTGATCTGGCCAGAAAGATCACTAAGAATTTAATTGAAGCCGTTCCTGTGATTATCATTACTGGAGACACCAGCAAAGACATTGTCGACCAAGCTCGCGATAGCGGGTTTACTGTGTTGCATAAACCGGTAGACCCACACACGTTACAGCAAAGTATGGAGTTGCTTCTTTAAAACTCAGAGTTTGGCAAGAACTAGATTACTGAGTGCCTAGCGATTAACGAGCTCTAAGCGAATGGCTTCGAGTGCGCAATCTACTCGGTTACTGACATTCAACGCTTTAAATAAACTGCTAACGTGAGACTTAACGGTGTGCTCGCTTACCGACAAAGCATTTGCAATGTCGGTATTGTTACTACCCGAAGCAAGCAATTCTAAGACGCTAAGTTGGCGACGGCTGATCTTAAGCTCTTTAAGCTTACTGGAAACATCAATACGCGACGCCGATGCCACTCGAGTCATCTCATCGATCTTCTCTTGTAGCCCAAAAGGCAAATAGACTTCGCCTGCAAGAACCTTTTGAATAACGCTTAACATCCCTTTAGCTGAATATGACTTGTGGATAAACCCGTTAGCACCGCGCTGAAGAGCCGTTCTGATCTGACGAGCATCGTCGGTCGCGGACAGCAGAATCACTGGAGTATGGATATTGGAACTGCGGAGATGATTTAAAAAAGAAATCCCATCTAAGCCTGGAAACTCAAGATCTAACAAAATTAAATCAGGCGTATTGGCTTCGTTCAATAAACTCTGCGCGGCGCTGGTGCTCGTAGCTGAACCAATATCGACGTGTTGATTCAGGTTGCCTAATACTTTAGTCAAGCCGTCTATAAACAACTGATGATCGTCGATAATTAGAATATTCATTTAAAAAAGAAGATGACTCATAAGTAAGCAATACTAGTGGGCGTTTATATAAGCAGTGAGGTCGGCAATTATTCTCTCAGGCTCATCGGCTTGTTTGGCCATAGCGAGCGTAACCAGTGAAACAGTGCTTAGCCAAAAGTTTAGCGTTAATTCAGTTCGTGGGTTCTCGGTTAATGCGTCGAACGTTTGTTTAACATTCGTTAAGTCTTTGGGTGGCGGGCAATCCGCAATTAGAGTTTGATTACGACCACTAAAATTAAAGCAATATGCCCACATATGTTCTTGCATTTTTGCCGGAATAATCGAACGCACTAATTCTCTGTACTCGGGTAGCTCTGAGTTAATTAACGTCGTTTGCACAAACAAGTCATGGTACGTGTTGAGCTTATCGCGCAGTTTGACGTCACGCGGGAATCCAGCGCGCTTCATTTCGTCGTAAGCGGTATTATTGAGGCGTCCATCAATCCATTGCGACGCATGGAAAAATGCCGCCACTTCCAGCCAGCAGTCGCTTGCACACTGCTTAGTATCAATAGTCATTAATGCCTCGTAGCCAAATCGAGTGACTGTACGCAAAGCACTCTCGGCATCACCAATATCAATAATATTTCTTTTGATATCTTCTCGCACCGCCTCCAAGTGCTTAATCTCTTGCGCAGTGATAGCGCGGTCTTCGCGCCATTGATCCAATTGCAGAGCAATAAGCACGCCAGAGATCACCATAAAGAATTCGATAATAATCACGACCCAATCTTGGCGGCGCAGGGCGTTAGCGATACGGTGTAGAAACATTCTCAGTCCACTCTAAAAGGCACGTTAGGACATAAGTTTATCAGACTACAGACTTGCTTTAACTCGGTAGTTTTTTTCTAGTCGTTTGATAGTGGTGCTCCTAACAGAGTCGTGGATTTTCTGTGATTTGTAAGGCTTGCGTTTGTGATCGCTTACACGCTGAATGACAAGAACAATCGTTGCCAACGCTATACTGGAAATATCTGGGCTTTGAAACGAATATGGCTGGAACCAGGCATGAATGCCAATCATTACTTCTATGCCTCCACTGCGGTTACCTTCAGCTTTTTGTAACCGACGAGTGCCGCCAATGCTTTGCTTTGCGAGGAGACTTACGAATGGCTGAAATCACCGCCCATAAGAGCCAGTCGATCAGGCACAAAAAAGGGAGCAAATAAGCTCCCGATTTGTCATAACGTCGTGTTATGCACTGTGGCTGTTTTCCATAAACGATCGATCAAAAATTAGGCCGCCCCTGATCTTTGCCAAAACGCCTCCAACTAAGGCCTGCTTTTAAAGTCTTGCGTGACAATCCTCATTACAAACCTGCGGACTTGGTCAGATCCTCGGCTCACCATGGTGGACTATTAACAAAGCAACATCACTCCCGAGCATCATCGAGCAATAGCATAATGGCCGATTCTATATTGGGTACTTGGACTACTTTAAATAAATGTCCTCCTCCTCTTCGATAATTACGAGGAATCAAGGGACCTAAGCCAAACAAGTCTCCAATGCTGTTGCGCACCATTAAAACGCCATTAGTGAACGGGGCTCCTAGATATGAATTGGTGCCATGTCTGTAGTGGTACAAGTTACTTACCCTTGAAAATGATTTGTCTTTTATATCAAAGAAATATGTTATTGGATAAGGTTCTAGGTACTCCTCCATAGTTTGTGAAAACAAAACCTTGGACTGCTCACATAAAATAGGAAATACATAGTGATGCTGACTTGGACCTGGGTAGCTTCGTATTTTTCCATTCTGAATCTCAATAAGGCTGCCGTCGCCTCCCCCGTAATACGTATTGTTTTCAGTCGAGCAGACTGGTGCTAAGTCTCGACCCTCTCTCGCTGTTTGGGGGTCAGAATAATCCCCATAAAGAGGGTTTACCGGCGCTTCCATCTTGGAAGCCCCAGTATGCCCACTGGTCGACATAAGAAGGCTATTGCTTCCAATATAGAAAACTCTATCACCACTCACCGACAAAGAGTATGGGTTGCAACCGGCTTTTGACTCTATGATAGAAACGATGCCTTCGTTAGAGATTCTCCATACATCGTCGTCACAAAAAAAGGTGCCCTTACTATTTTTCACCACCTTTGACCATGTTTTCAATTTTTGGTTGTAGCTCAAGCTCGTGCCAAAATCATAGATGATGCTTAGGCTACCATTGAGATTAAGTTGAAATAATTTGTGAGAAACCGTCGTTTGATACGTGTCCCGATCTGTATTTTCTTCTTCTTGAAAAATAAGCGTCGCAGCACGATTGCTGATTTGGGCAGCCAGCACTATCGAAGATTCCTCCGTTATGGCCCAAGTGCCCTCTGGTGTGCCGTCACTGCGCCACAATGTGGGCCTCCACAATGTGGGCCTGGCAACGGTCTCAAGATAAAACAATCCATTAATAACTTTGATGCGCAGAATAGACGTTCTTGGGTCCCAGGAAAGTCCACAACAATAACGCGTCCCAAAATCTCTCAAAAACCGAGTTCCTGTGACAGTGCCATCTGTCACATACACCTGCCCGTTTATATCTAAGAGGGCTAGGCCATTGTGAACGGCTCCCTGGCGGCCCCAAAATAGGCTTTGAGCTCTGTCTGTGCTCGGTTCAAGCCTGGATAGTAATGTTGTCGTTTCCGTCTCTGCATCAAACCGATACAGTCCTTCTACTCCATTAACCTTTGCGAAATAGACTAACGTCGTTTCATTCAGCGCCACTCCAGACAAATGGTCACCCTCTCTTTCAAGAACAGTTTGTTGCCGATCGAAGACCCTTGCAACATAACTTTCGGCCAAACTCACTTGGTTACTTAAACACAACAACACAAATACTAGACAAAATACTTTTGGCCGCACCCAACGCTCAAGATTCATGCTCGCCGGCACTTGTTTGTTAAAATAAATTTTCATAGTAAGCCCCTGCCCTCCCCAATGATCCTTGTGTTGAGTGAAATAATCCACCTTATGTTGCCATAACGACTGCTACGGACATGCTTGAGCTTTGTGCTTGTCAATAAACCGAGCTTCCGCACAAATGTATTAGTCGCTCTTCAATTGGCGCGTTTCTCTGGTAAGGCCTGATTTTGCTCGACACTTTCGTGCACTAAAACACTAGTACTCTTGACCGTCTCGAACGGCAGTAATGAGTATTTAAGACCCAGTCGATTATGTCAATGCGAATGGGTCAAAGTTGCCCATAGCCGCCAGTCGAGAGTTCAACCGTGGTCTTCACAATTAGTTTTCACCCTCTTTTCTTTTTAAGCTAAAATTTCTATTCAATGGTGCTTTTAGCCAAAGGCTTTCTAACAATCTAGGGTGGCTTATGTTCAATCATTCATTGCGCGCTATTGTCGCGCTGTTTATTCTTCTTAGTGTCTCCTCTGTTTATGCTCAAACTAAGGTCGTGGTTATTCCGCTGGGCGGTGATGATGCTCCAGCCCCCACCATGTACGCGATCGGTGACACAGGACCTGCGGGTGGTGTTGTTTTTCACGTAACAAATAGCGGCCTCAATGGTTTAGAAGCAGCACCAGTTGACCAAGGCCTAGCGCCTTGGAATTGTTTTGGCACCGATGTAGCAGGTGTGGACAATATAGCGAGTGCAGGAACGCCAGACTCAAATTCTGGCGCGGTTAATACGCCATTGGTTGCGGTAGCATGCCCTGGAACGGAGACTAATGCCGCAGTTCTTGCAGCCGTTTATGTTTGGCCAAGAGGTCAAACGGACGGCTTTTTACCCAATAAAGAAGAGTTGAATTTATTGTACGCTCAGAAAGACGTTGTGGGCGGTTTTGCCAGTACCTTCTATTGGAGTTCGTCGGAGGGCGGTAGCAACAATGTGTGGCTCAAGTCCTTCGACAATGGCGATCAGGGCGACGTCAATAAGAACCTCACGAACGGTGTTCGCGCTGTTCGGGCTTTTTAACTATTTAACCATTTAACTATTTTTTTCCCGCCGCAGGCGGGGCAATTTTTTCGCTTATTTGTGTGGAATTGCGGCAAAGATGGTTTTAGTGCGAATGTCTCAAATGAGTATTTAAGACCCAGTCGATTATGTCAATGCGA
>CAYGNS010000112.1:0-7086 GCA_964351295.1 uncultured Gammaproteobacteria bacterium | reverse complement strand
GAATGAGCGGGCAGCCTATGGACTCCTCGATGACCGGCAAACAGGTGTCATAAACGAAGCGCGCGATGGCCATGGCAATCCACCGGCAGGGTGTGCCTGATCGGGAAAACACTTGCTGGAAACGGTGGCCGTTTGCGGGCCGCGCGTGGATGTCGTGATTGGTGGCCAGGGACAGAATCGAACTGCCGACACGGGGATTTTCAGTCCCCTGCTCTACCGACTGAGCTACCTGGCCGTATCTTGAAAAGATATAGGTGGGGTTCCTTTCGGAACGGCGCATTACAATGGAATGCACCGATTGAGTCAAGTCTTTTTTGTGAGCTTTGGGGGTTGTACCCGCCAATTAGTATTCTTCGCCTAGGGGATCGTCGGAATTGGCTTTTGGTACGAAGTCGGCGGGTGGTTCGCTGCCTTCGCCGAATAGGAATTTTTCCATTTCGCCTACAATTAATTCCTTGGCCTTTTGCTCCATTGGGTTTAGGCGATATTCGTTAATGAGCATGGTTTGGTGGTTCACCCACTGGCCCCATGCTTCTTGTGAAATGTTCTCGAATACTCGTTTGCCGAGCTCGCCTGGCCATGTTTGAAACGCGAGTCCGGGCGCTTCTTTCTGCAATTTTTGACAAAATACCATTCGACTCATGGGTGCTTCTCCGTGCCTAAGTTTTAATTTCTAATAAAGTGAATTCGCGTGATCGCTGTAGCGAATGCTTAGAGTTTCAATTCTGCCAACATCTTTTTAACCGGTGCGGCCAAGCCTACAGCGGGCGGTTGCTCGGTGTTATACCACATCTGGGCTGGTGACTCGGCGAGCGCTTGCGAGTTATCACTAATACGCGCGCTTAGTGGCTGTATGTCTAGGTGATAGTGGCTAAATGTATGCCGGTGAATGTTGTGCTCTTTAGTAATGATGAGGTTAAGCCCCAAAATTTCAACCGTTTGGCCCACTAGAGTAGAGCCATCAGCCGATAAAGAGCCTTCAGCTAACTGAGAGCCCTCAGCGAACTGAGAGCCTTCAGCTATTTGCGGTGGACACCACAAGCCGCCCCAGATTCCTGTTGGCGGATTTCGTTGTAACAAAATCTCGTTCTGGCTGTTGCTTACAAACAGCATCCGGGTGCTTTTTACAGGCTTTGTTTGTTTAGGCTTTCCGTGCGGTAGCTCATTTACGCGCTGGCTCTGCCATGCAACGCACCGTGTGGCGAGTGGGCAGCTGTGGCATTGTGCTTGTGCTCGGGTGCAGTGCGTGGCGCCAAAATCCATAATTGCTTGCGTGTATACATCTACGTTTTCCTGCGGTGTGTTCGCTTCGGCCAACGTCCATAATTGATCGGCTACGGCGCGTACGCCGTACCAGCCCTCTACGCCATACACTCGCGACAATACGCGCTTAACGTTGCCATCTAAGATGGCGTGGCGTTGTTTGGTGGAGAACGCGAGAATTGCGCCAGCCGTGGACTTGCCAATGCCGGGTAGTAAAAGCATGTCTTCAATAGTAGTGGGGAATTCGCCAGCAAATTGCTCCACCACCATTTGTGCGGCTTTGTGCAGGTTGCGCGCGCGGGCGTAATAGCCCAAGCCTGTCCACAGATGGAGCACTTCGTCGATGGGCGCAGCAGCTAAGCTATGTACGGTTGGAAACTGCTTTATAAAACGATTGAAGTAGGGAATTACCGTAGCCACTTGCGTTTGTTGCAGCATGATCTCGGATAACCACACGGGGTAGGCGTGTGAACTCGCTTGCCAGGGTAGGTCGTGCCGGCCGTGACTCGCATGCCATTGCTGTATTGCCTCGGTGATAATGGGTGGCTTAGACAACGGTTTGGGCATCGGGTTAGACAGTGTTATTCGGTGGCTTCGATTTGTGAGTCGGGGCGCTTAAAAAGCCGCGATTCTCGGTTACACTGCAGGTCGACCACAGTACGCTTTGCGCCTGAATTATGTATAAACCTTTCGACTCTGTCATCAGCCTTGCTCGGTTCGAGCTCGACGCAGCTGCCCAAGCTCATGCGGCGATGCTACTCGAAAGCGTTACGCAGTGGAATGTGTGGTTGGAGCAGATTGAATTGCATGGCTTGTCTGGCTTTGCGAGTAAACACATCACCGAGGCTAATTTACCCGTACCAGCGGCCACTAAGTTGTCGCTCAAAGCCCTTAATATTCGCCATCGAGCCGCGGCGGCTGCGCGCTATAAAGCACTGCGAGAAATCTCGGAGGCGTTTGCCAGCGAATCGTTGGATTGGGTGGCACTTAAAGGCGCGGCTTTAATGCCCCATATTTACCACACGCCTGAGCTACGCCCAATGCGTGATATGGATATTTTAATGCCGCGCGAGCAACTGCCTATTGCGGCTAACGTGATGCGCGAATTAGGCTATCAATTGCCCGAATCGCAGCCCAGCAAGTTCATGCGCGACATGCATCAGTTGCCCAATGCAAGCAAAACGGTTGATGGTTTTTTGGTAAGCGTGGAGTTACACAAGGACGGGATTTCGCGCGAAGTGCCGGGGCACTTCTATTTTCCAACAGTCCCCACGCAAATCCAGCAAATTGATTGGCAGGGGCTATCCGTGCCGGCTTTGGCCGATGTACCTTTTGCGCACCAAGTAAGCAAGCATTTAGAAGGGCTGCATTCGGGTGCTGTGCTCAAACTCATTAACGTGATGGATGTAGTTGGTCTGGCGCAACACATCGCCGCGCGCGACGTGAATACTGGGCTAAAAGAACTCAATGAGCGCTACCCGCATGTGCTCAATACGTTACGCAGCTTACATGCCTACACGCCCTTGCCTTTAGGTTTACAAGACCAAGTGGGTGATCTGCCACGTCGCCCTATTGACGGCGTGGGCGAAATAATGGTGTCGTTACGCACGGCGCTTATGGGGCGCCATGGCGCGGTACAGCGTTTACGTTTAATGTTCCGCCCTTCGGACTGGTGGCTTTATTTGTATTACAATACCAACCCCAACAAGTCACTGCTGTGGATTAAGTGGATTAAACATCCGCTACGCATTATTAATTGGTTGAGTCGGCGTGTGTACTCGCGTTTGCGCGGCGGTTAACGCGAGCGCAATCTAGGGCTGAACGTGAGCCTAACTCGAATCGAAATGCGCCAAACACGCTTTAACCTACTTGCATTTACGCGCTGCTCGCGCAGCAATCCTTCATACGTTGACCCTCTTTACGATAACCTCTTTACCAAAGCACCCTTATGGATTTAAAGGCAATATACACGCAAGCGCCTGAATGTTTGCTCGAAGATATGGATGGCGAGTTGTTGCTCTACAACCCAGTAAACGCCACCACTTTACATTTGAACGGGTCCTCTGCGGTCGTTTGGGAAATGTGTGATGGTCTGCGCAGTGTCGAGGCTATTGTGGCGGTTTTGCAAGAAGCCTTTCCCGAGCAGGCCGGCCAGATTAGCGACGATGTGGTTGAAGTGATCAACGATTTGCAGCAGCAAGCTGCGCTCGTTGAGGTGGTGCAGTCGTGAATGAATACGCTATTGCGCCGAGGTTTGCTGAATGAGCCTCTGGCGAATTCAACGCGCGGGCGTGGATATTTCGGTGAACTTAACGTCGAGTGCAGCCGAGACGTTTTTAGAACCGCTAATGCATGACTTGCGCGCTGAGCCGTCGCGCTCTAAGCGCGGTATACGGTTGGCGGTTGGCGGTGAAGTAGGGCGGTGGACGCTGAATGATCGCGAGCATGGCGTCGAGCGCACCATCAAACAGGCTGGCGATTTGGTTTATCACCTCACTGATCGCATGGTGTTTCATACGGCCAACAATGCTGAAGGTGTGCATTGTATTCATGCGGCAGCGGTGAGTTACAGGGGTGGGGTATTGATTGTGCCGGCCAAGAGCGGTGCGGGCAAAAGTACCTTTACCGCGTGGTTAGTCGCCAATGGATTTGACTATATAACTGACGAGCTCATTTTGTTAGATGACCAGTTTAGGGTAGACGGCATAAGTCGCCCAATACAGATAAAATCCAACGGTCTGGAGGCCATTAAACCTTTACTCGTTAATCAAGATTTTGCCCAGGGCAATATGGCGAATGCCATTCCCATAAGTAGTCTAGGTGGCAAATTGTTCGATCCTAACAGCGCACCAAGCCACCTTGCCGCGTTTGTGTTTCCGCAGTTTGGGCGCGAATCTGAGTTTAATTTTAGTGAGCTCAGTGCGGCCCAAGCCGGCCTGCAGTTGATGAACAATCATGTCAATGCGCGCAACTTAGAAGATCACGGGTTTCGGGCGATGATGGCGCTGGTGCGTGCTACACCGCGTTACGCTTTGAGTTATGGTGGTTTTGATAGGCTGCCGCGCGACTTTGCCGAACAGCTTAAAGCGCGATGTACGGCCACCAAACAAACTTGAGCATTAGAGCACTCCTTTTATCCCTATGTCCGAAGAGTCTATTAAAACCCGCGCAATCCGCAGTTTTGTGCGCCGCGAAGGTAAGCTGACTAAAGGCCAAGAGAACGCCATAAAAAGCCAATGGCCGGCCTTTGGCGTGCCGTTTGATCAGGCTGAAATTGACTTTGCCGAGTTGTTTGGTCGGCATGCCAATACGGTATTGGAGATCGGTTTTGGCAATGGGCTCTCGTTGGCTGACATGGCGCAAGCTGCCCCAGAAACCAATTTTTTTGGTGTGGAAGTGCACCGCCCAGGTGTGGGCAGTTTGCTCGTACAAGTTTATAAACGCGCTATTACGAATGTGCGTGTGTCGCAACACGATGCGGTAGAAGTGCTTAAGCATCAAATAGCCGATGCATCATTGCATCGCATACAAATATTTTTCCCAGACCCCTGGCACAAAAAGCGCCACCACAAACGTCGGCTAATCAACGCTGAATTTGTGCGCTTGGCGCTGGATAAACTTGTGCCTGGTGGTCATTTGCACGTGGCTACCGACTGGGAACCTTATGCGGCTCAAGTGCTGGATGAGCTGTCGGCGAATGCGGAGCTTGAGAACACGGCACAGGGATATGCCGATAAACCCGATTACCGTCCTACCACGAAATATGAGCAGCGCGGTATACGCCATGGACACGGTGTGTACGATTTGGTTTTCAAACGAAAACCATAAATTAGACGCTTTCCGGCAAACTTTGTTCGTGGACAACTGTTAAATATAGTTTGATTCGCCGTTTGGCAAATGGATTTTGCCGCTTGTCAGATTGTGGGTATTCCCGCACCTCAAATGTACCTAGTATTCCTTGGCAGGCTACGCAAGTTTGTTTAGCTTGTGCCCGACATAGAGTGACTTTGCTCCTCTAAATTTAAGGTCGGGCTTAATATCGAAACTGATCTCACGCGAAGCACGGCTTAATGCGGTTTCATGTTCAAGAGCAGCTAAGGAGGACTTGAATTTTGGCAGCTATTAATTACGCGCACTACATCGATAAGCTTGTCGCAAAAGGTAAATTTGGGGGATTTACTGTGCTTGAGGCGATGATTACGGTTGCACTCATTTCAATCACTGCGTCAGTGGCGGCGCCTTCGCTTGGTGAGTTCTACGAACGGCAAAAGCTCAACGTGGGCGCCGAAACAATTAATTCGGCACTGAGCTTAGCGAGATCCACCGCGCTCAGTGATCTATCTGAAGTTAAAACCTGTTGGAATAAAGCCACCGCACTAAAAACCGTAGATGGCGTTGGTATTTTGCCGGGCCGAATGGCGGTTTTTAAAGTAGACCCTTCAGTGGTTGTGAATGACTTTGCGTTTAGTGATTCGCTTTTTATTGACGATAACGACGGTGACGATTGCGTGTCGTTTGATACACAGGGCCGGTTAGTTCTAGCCTCTATTAGCGGTGGGACTCTTCTGTTCGGCATCTGTAAAGAAGCGGGCGAGTTAGTCGACTCCAAGGTAGTTACGGTGAAGCAAACTGGAAGAGCGTTAACCAGGCCCAATGTTCTAAGCAACGGTACGAGCCAAATAAATTGTGAGTAACCACCAATGAATTTCCCCTCGTTGTATAAAAGGCCTGCAACATTCCAGCAAACCAGAGGTCGGTATCGGCAGATGGGTGGAACGCTTGTTGAAGCGGTGGTCTCGCTGTTCGTTTTCTCTATTGGTGCTTTGGGTATTGCTGCATTGCAAACCACTTCGTTTATGCGAGTTGATGACATCAAACAGCGCTCAATTGCTGTATGGAAAGCCCAAGAGTTGGTAGACCGCATGCGTGCCACCAAAACCTCGCAAGACCCTAACGGGCTATTGCCCGAGTATTTTGCCTTAATTAATAACACTGATGCCGATGGTGGAATCGGCAAGTTCGATGCAAGTGATGACTACTCCTTAAGGTGCGCAGCGCCTGCAAAGCGTTGCGACGACACTTCGGGTTCAGCCGCAACTGCCTGTTCGACCCAAGAGTATGTTCAATTCGATTTATGGAGCGTTATGTGCGACCCAACCTCTGGTGTGGCGGTAACCACGGGCTTCTCGTCTGGCACGGTGGGGTTGCGTAACTTAGAACTGGCTATGGAACAAAGTGGTACTGGGTATAAAGTCTATTTTGAGTGGTTGTCACGCTCTGCGGATAACGACACTCAGATTCGCGGCGGCGGCAACATTAAAGCACTACTGTGTGGAGAAGAAAAACTGCTTGATCCGCGCTTAGATGCATACTGCATTTGGGTAGAGTGATGAAGCCAGTTTCAACCCTATCCTCGCGCGCTGGGTTTACCACAGTAGAGTTACTCGTGGGGCTAATGCTTAGCCTGTTTATCGTTGGCATTTCAATTACCTATTTTGTATCTTCTTCGCGCACTTTTAAGCTTCACACCAACGAAAGCGTTGTGCAGGAGAACGGACGTTTTGCGCTGGAGTATCTTGCTAGTTCCGCCCGACACGCAGGCGTAAACCCAAGTAACAGCATCGCCTACGAAATGGACATTGTTTACGCTGGCAGCCTTTGTCCTAGCGGTGAAGCGGGGTTGGCTGACGGATCTGGATCGAGCTATCCCTGTAGCCGAGATGGTGCTGTGGGGGCTAGTGAAAACAATTCAGATCGGGTTGCTTTTGATTACGTTCTAGATGCTTCGAAAGAAACTAGTAACTTAGTAACCACGGGCTGCAA
>CAYGNS010000111.1:0-7090 GCA_964351295.1 uncultured Gammaproteobacteria bacterium | reverse complement strand
CGTAGCGTCCTGCATTAATCGCTTTGCCTCGGCTACCAATTCGGGTTCATAGAGTGACTTACCGACACTATGCCCTGCCGCCGCAATAAATGTATTGGCGATTCCGCCTCCCACAATGAGCTGATCAACGTGTTTACTTAACGTTTCTAACACTGTGAGCTTGGTTGACACTTTGGAGCCACCCACAATCGCCACCACGGGGCGTGCTGGTTGCTTAAGCGCGCGCGTTAATGCTTCAAGTTCCGCCACGAGCAAAGGACCTGCACACGCTATGGGCGCCAACTCCGCCACTCCGTAGGTGGAGGCTTGTGCGCGGTGCGCCGTACCAAAGGCGTCCATCACAAACACATCGCATAGACTCGCCATTTTTTGCGACAGCGCCGCGTCATTCGCTTTTTCTCCGACGTTAAAGCGGACATTTTCACACAGTACAATCTCGCCAGGCTGGGGATCTACGCCGTCCAACCACTCGCTGACCAAACGTACGGGCACGCCTAAGTGTTCCGCTAAGCGCTCAGCAACGGGCGCTAAAGAGTATTGCGCATCAAACTGACCTTCAACAGGTCGACCCAAATGCGACATCACCATGATACGCGCGTTGCGATCGAGCAGAGCACGAAGTGTGGGCAACGAAGCGACAATACGGGCATCGTTAGCCACCGTGGCACCGTCCATTGGTACATTTAAATCTTGCCGAACGAGCACTCGCTGGTCGTTTAGATCTTGATCAAGCATTTTCAATACTGGCATTTGCAACCCTCGACACCACACTCTTATAAAATTAAATCCCGAAACCTTTATGCCGACCACGGCCTGGCGATCATCAAGGCTCCATCCAACTCTGTATTACTGGCTTTATTGGGCGAGGTTAGCCACGGTCGCCACGACATTCTCAACGGTAAAGCCAAAATGGCTAAACAATTGCTCGGCCGGCGCAGACTCTCCAAAGGTGGTCATACCGATCACCGCCCCGTTTAAACCGACATATTTATACCAATAGTCACTAATACCCGCTTCCAAGGCCACACGTCGCGCGCAATCAGCCGGCAGAACTGCAGCCTTATAAGCGGCGTCCTGCGCGTCGAACAGATCTGTGCACGGCATAGAAACCACCCGCACATGCTCACCCTGAGCTTCCAAGTCGGATACCGCATCCATGGCGAGCGCCACTTCGGAGCCGGTTGCGATTAAGATGACCGTGGGCTTTTGCGTTGCATCACGCAATACATAACCACCGCGCTCAATATGGCTAATTTGTTCGAGCGTTCTTGTTTGATGCGGCAAGTTTTGTCGAGAGAAGACTAAACTGCTAGGCTTGTCTTGGCTTTCCAGCGCAACCTTCCATGCCACGATCGACTCCACCGCGTCGCAAGGCCGCCATAGGCTCATATTGGGGATCAGTCTTAGACTTGCACAATGCTCTACGGGTTGGTGAGTAGGCCCATCTTCGCCGAGTCCGATGGAGTCGTGCGTAAGCACATAAATGACGGGCAGCTTCATTAACGCCGACATCCGCATGCCATTGCGCATGTAGTCCGAAAAAACCAGAAACGTGCCAGCATAGGGTTTAAGACCACCGTACAGCGCCAAGCCGTTGCAGATGGCTGCCATAGCAAATTCGCGCACCCCGAAGTACACATAATTGCCGTTGGCATCAGCCTTATCAATGGCTTTTGAACCTGACCAAATGGTGTAGTTAGATCCCGCCAAGTCGGCAGAACCACCAATCAACTCAGACAACAGCGGGCCAAGATCATTAAGCGCATTTAAACTGGCTTTACGCGTTGCTAAGGTCTGTGCTGCTTGGTCCGTTTTGGCGATGGCTTGCGCGACATCACTCGACCAAGTGGCCGGTAAACGGCCTTCTATGCGCCGTTTAAACTCGTCGGCTTGCCCAGGATGGGCGGCACGGTAGTCGTCAAACATTTGTTGCCATTGTGCTTGGGCGGCCGCGCCGGTTGCGCGCGCGTCCCACGCCGCATATACGTCGTCTGGTACTGCAAACGCCTCACTGGTCCAGTTCAGTTGTTCGCGCACTAACACTAATTCGTCCGCCCCTAATGGCGCCCCATGGCAACTTTCGCTGCCTTGTTTGTTCGGCGAACCCTTACCAATCACCGTTTTACAGCAAATCAGCGTAGGCTGGTTAGTTTGCGCTTGCGCTGCCTTAACGGCGCGCGCTATGGCTTGTGCGTCATGACCATCAACGCCGGCAATGACATGCCATCCGTAAGCTTCAAAACGCCCTTTAGTATCGTCGGTAAACCAGCCTTGCACTTCACCATCAATCGAAATACCGTTGTCGTCCCAAAACGCGATTAACTTACCCAATCCGAGCGTGCCCGCCAGGGAGCAGGCTTCATGCGAAACCCCTTCCATCATGCATCCATCGCCCATAAACACGTACGTAAAGTGATCAACAATTGGATGTTCGGCTGTGTTGAATTCTGCTGCTAACTTGCGCTCGGCGATCGCCATGCCGACCGCATTCGCAATGCCTTGACCAAGCGGACCGGTTGTAGTTTCAACGCCAGGCGTGTAGCCATACTCTGGATGACCTGGCGTTTTAGAATGCAGTTGCCGAAAGTTTTTCAGATCGTCCAGCGTCAGGTCGTAACCACTCAAGTGCAACAATGAATAAATGAGCATGCTGCCATGACCATTCGATAATACAAAACGATCGCGATTAGGCCACTGTGGATCAGTCGGGTTGTGCTTTAGAAACTCATGCCATAGAACAGTGGCAATGTCGGCCATACCCATCGGGGCTCCAGGATGTCCTGAATTGGCTTTTTGCACTGCATCGGCGCTGAGGATTCGTATGGCGTTAGCCATCATTTGACGATCGACTGAAGACATAGAAGTGTATGCTCGTATTATTGGATTGAAATTAATTCGGTTGAGAGGTGTGGAATAGCGTGATCGGCTCAATAAAAAGAACACAGTGCGCCGCTATGCAAGATCAAACTAGCAAAAGCGAGCAAGCACTAGCCAAACACTATGTAGCTGATTAGGTTCCGCAGTATAGCAAATGCGATTGCTAGACTAAACGAGATATGCTCATCTAGCCGATGTCGTTGAGCGGATGAGCGGCGCTAGAGCGTTCTAAAAATAAGAGAAGGCAACACCGAGGGCTGCCAAGCGCGGAATGATGCAGATATCACCGTGTACGGTTAGCGCACCTTCTACATAGCGTCTATCAATTTGCGTGGGCGTATTGGTATCGCTTACATCGCTCCCGATTTGCACTTCTTGTACAGCCCCAAAACTAAGCAGCGCGCCATACGTCTTTCGCGCCGCCTTAGGAATTGGGTTAAGCACGGTAACCCTTGGACTTACCGCAGGACGCTCAAACTGCGCGTCGACGAGATTTTCAAAACACAGCAGCGGAATTTCCTGCGAATTCCAAACGATATAGCCCGCCATCCAGGCCGCCTTGTGCGAGGGATCGACAATAATTTCGGGCGCTTCCACTATGCCAGCCACACAGGCTTCGGGAAATATCAGCGCATAAGGCTCGGAGTCCACCTTGTAACACTTTATGCTTGCATCATTCATCACTTACAGCCCCCTCCGAGTTGGCCGCCTGACTTTTCGGCAAGGGTGTTTCGAGCGGTAAATATTCGTTAAACAAATCAATGAGTTCGTCTAAACGATACGGCTTGCTTAAAAAACCATCGGCACCCAATGACTGTGCCTTGTCCATATACTTGGCCGTTGAGCGAGACGAAATCATAACCACCGGCAAATCACGCGTAGCGCTGTTCTCGCGCAACCAGTGCAAAAACTCAAAACCATCCATTTCGGGCATTTCAATATCCAGCATCACCATATCGGGTTTGCTTTTTGCAATTGCCTGTTGCGCGTCGACACCGTTTTTAGCCAACACACTATCAATACCCAGGGCAGTTAAATCCCGCTGAGCCGCTTTTCTGATGGTTAATGAGTCATCGACGACCATCACCAATGGCAATGCTCTCATGCCACGGCGTGATCGATCAGGCAGCGCGACGGTTGATTCATAGTACGAAATACCCACTAGGTCGAGCACTAAAGCAACCGTGCCGTTGGGTCTAATGGTGGCGCCTTGGTAAATCGGTACTCGGCCTAAGTGTTCGCCCAGATTTTTAACAACGATCTCTTGGGTGTCGAGCAGCTCGTCCACAATAACCGCGATATTTTGCACACCAGAATCAACCAGTATCAACGACACCTTGCCAACACTGGTAGCCAGTGATGAGACAAAACCTAAATAATCGGCCAAATCAATTAACTTATAACGCTTACCATCCACTTCCGTAACCGCATCGCCCTTAGCAAGCTGCTGCGCTAAAAAGGCCGCATCGAGTTTGACCATACGTTCGATTACCCGCGCGGGTACCGCAAAGTTGGCATCCCCAACTCGCACAAACATAGCGCTCGTTACGGCAAGCGAGATGGGCAAATTGATAACGAAATCTGAGCCAGCGTCTTTATTTTCAAGGTCGTAATGAATTGAACCACTGAGGCGACGTAGACTGGTCTGCACCACGTCCATGCCGATGCCGCGTCCCGAGATTTCAGTTAATTTTTCGGCCGTGCTAAAACCACTTTGCGAGATATAAATAAGCATATCTTCGGGCTTTAATTCCTGCTCTTCATCGAGCAGTTTATTCGCCACGGCCCTTGCTTTGATCTTAGCCAAATCCAGGCCTGCGCCATCATCTTTAATTGAGATGATAATTTCGCGCGACACTTGCCGACAACTGATCACGACCCAGCCCGCACTCGGCTTGCCTGCCGCACGTCGCACTTCGGGTAGCTCAATACCGTGGTCGATGGCGTTGCGCAACATATGTTCTAGTGCCGGTGTAACGCCGTCTAGAATGGTTTTGTCGAGGCGCACCTCGCCACCTAAAATTTCGAGCTCGACCTCCTTGCCTAGTTCACGCGCAGTTCGTCGTGCCAGTTGGCGCAATTGCGGTGCAATGCCACCAAACGACACCATGCGCACCTGCATGATTTCGTCCTGTAAATCGCGGTTAAGCCGGTCTTGCCGTTGCAAAGACGATTCGGTCTTATGTACAAAATCATTTAGGGCATTTTGAATTTCACCGAGTTCATCCAAATTTTCAGTGAGTCCTCGCGAGAGTTGCTGAAGCTTGGTGTAGCGGTCGAGTTCGAGTGGATCAAACTCAGCATCTTGCGGAATGCTCTCTTGTTCTTTGGCTCGAGCGCTGATGCGCGTATCCGCTTCAATCTCTAGCTCACGAAGTTGTGAACCGAATCGCTCAACATTGCGGAACAGCTCCGAAACTACGCCTTTCAGTGAAGTAACATCTTCGCGCATTTGCGACCGGTTCATACTGGCATCCCCCACAAAGTTGGTGAGGCTGTCCAGCGTGTCAGCACGAATTCGCAGCGCGGCGTCTATGATCTCACTGCGTGAACCTTGCGCCTGCAAAGCTTGCTCTTGCTCTGCATCAGCGGCATCCAGTGCTGCGCTAGCGGCAGCAGACTGCGCGGACTGGATAGAGGTTGTTAGACCTGCCAGCTGATTGTGTAAGTTGCTTAGGTTGGCAGCGATGGTCGCTTCAGACCCACCTCGCATGGTGGTAATCATAGCCACAAGCAATGACTTAAGCGCCGAGCTACGGTCGCTGAAGTCGTCGGTTGCGCTCATTTGTGAGTTGGCTTGTGCACCAAACTGAATCGTTTGCACAACCGCTAGAACCTGCTCCAATAACGGAAGCGCCTCTTGCGCAGGCGGGTAACGAGTTGCCAATGTAGTCAATTCGTTAACTTGCTTGACGAGCTGCGGACGCACCTTCCACCACCCTCGCGCAGAGCGCCATTGGCTAAAGACATTTTCAACTTGCGCCTGCACTTCATCGATGCCGGCTAAAAATTGGGCCGCATCAATTGCGACAATTTCAACAGCGGCGTCGGACCCACCAACCGTTGCTTCGCTGGTCACAGAGCCTTCAGCTGGGATCAATGAAGAGCCCTCAGCGGGTCGTGATAAAGAGCCCTCAGCGGACGTTGATAAAGAGCCCTCAGCCGGTGTTACTAAAGAGCCATCAGCGGGCGTAGGCAAATTGGCCGCCGCAAATCGCTCAACTAGATCCGGGTTAGGTGAAAACTCCTGCTGTTGCGCATAGCACGTCAGGGCTGTATCTAGATCATCTACAAAATACTCCAAGGTGTTTTTGACGTGCTTTAGGTCATCCGCGTCGCGTATAAAGCCAGACTCTAAAAATGACTCCATTGAATGCGCTAACGCGCCCAACACAGTAGCTTCAGCCATCAGAGCGCTACCTTTAACGGTATGCAGATGCCGCATTACGTTGGCCATGATTGGAGCGGACTGCTTTAAGTCGTTGAGCTGCGCTATGTCTTGGTCTAATTTATTATGAATGTCGCGCATCTCTTCAACAAAGATTTGTTGAATAGCCGCATCGACCTCGTCCTCACCCTCGTCACTAGAAAGTTCAATCTGCGCATCGAATGGTCGCTCTGCAGGTAGCTCGACCGCCAGAGACTCAGTCGCTAAGCTGTCCGCTGCGGGCTCCCCACGTGCCGCAGTGTCGGCACCGTCTGTCTGCTCATCATTGCGGCGCTCTTCCTGCGGAGCAAGCTCCTCGGACGGTGCGTCTATGGCGTCTACTACATCAAACTCTAACACTTCGCCAACCACCGATTCATCGTCTTCGCCGTCTAACAATAGATCGTCAATCTCCACCGGAATGAGGGTTTTGCGATAAGCACCCTCAGGTTTTAATATCAACTCGTCTTCATCATCATCTAGCTCCGCGTCTTCGTCTTCTGACTCAGACGAGGAAATGAGCAATTCATTACGGTTAAACCGCTTTAGCGATGCTTCAATTTCGTCAAGATCGGCGGCGAGGCTATCGGCAGACACGACTGCATCCTCATCACCCTCGAGCAGTGCAAGCGCATCAACGATTTGCATGTCATCGTTATCCACATCAGGATTAATTAATTCGCTTAATTCAATCAAATCGGCGTCATCATCACCAATCATATCCAGCTCTAAATTAATCGCAGCAAGATCGATCGACGAATTTTGCTCGCGCCCACTTGCCTGTGC
>CAYGNS010000110.1:0-7144 GCA_964351295.1 uncultured Gammaproteobacteria bacterium | reverse complement strand
GATATAGACCGTATCGTTAACTGCAACGGCTTGTGAATAAGCGCCAATGGCCGCGGGAGCCTTAGTAGTAGAAATGATACGCATAGTTTTTTGCCTAGCTGAGACTACGGAAGATCGTTGAATTATTGCGATTATCCCCCACCGGAACAAGCCTAAAAATAGAGCTCAACCGTTTGGTCGGGTAACCTTAGCCACCTTATCGAGGCGATAGATAGCGCGTATAAGCCTGGCCAAATGTGCACGATTACTCACGTCTACCACAAAATCAATTTGAATGATGCTGCCCAAACCTTCATGAACATCCACATTATTGATGTTGGAGCCATTCGCCGCAATCGCGGTGGCGACTTCAGCAAATGCGCCAGCGACGTGATGTACTTTAACTTGCAAGCGTGCCTGAAACACGCGCTCAATTTTGTCGTCCCAATCAACCAACAAACACCGCTCGGGCTGGCGACGCAGCTCGGCGGTGTTATTGCAATCACTGGTGTGGATCGCTAAACCATGACCCGCGGTGAAAGTACCAATAATAGGGTCCCCTGGAATGGGACTGCAGCATTTTGAGTAGGTCACCATCAAACCTTCTGAGCCGCGAATAACGAGGGTCGTTTGATTCGCCTGCTGGTCAGCCAATACTCCACCGTCACTCAGTCGCACAATCTGACGCGCAACTAGGTCGGCCACTCGATTACCTTGGCCAATCTCAATAAGTAAATCCGACCAAGTAGGAACCCCGAGCTCACTGAGCAACTTAGCCTGTACTTTGCTGCTAATTTTTTTACGCCCTAATACCTTTTGCTTCATGGCACCGGCCAGAAGACGTTTACCCAAAGCCAAGGCTTGTTCAGCGGTTTGTTGTTTAAGGTAGAGCCGGATTTGCGAGCGTGCTTTACCCGTAGTGGCATAGTTCAGCCATGCACTGGTGGGCGATACGTCTTCACGCGTGATAATTTCAACCCGATCTCCGTTTTGCAGCACGGTCGGCATCGACGCCAGACTTGCGTTAACCCGCACCCCGGCACAATGTAGCCCTACTTTAGTATGTACCGAAAACGCAAAGTCCAACGCAGTCGCGCCACGGGGCAGCTTGCGAATGTCGCCCTTAGGGGTAAAAACATAGACTTCGTCTGGATATAGATCAGCTTTCAGGTGCTCTAAAAACTCAACGGGATTACCAGCATGTTGATTAGGGTCTAACAACTCAACTAGCCACTCTCGTACAAGATGGCTCGAGCGCGCAACATCGGACTCTTTTGAGGCCTCTGACTTGTATATCCAGTGTGCCGCGACACCCGCCTCGGCCACACGATCCATTTCGAGCGTACGAATTTGTACTTCTAGGCGATCCCCATGCGGGCCGACGACCACCGTATGTAATGATTGATAGCCATTGGCTTTGGGGATTGCGATGTAGTCGTAAAAACGCCCATGCACTGGTTTGTAAGTGGTGTGGATCATGCCCAACACGCGGTAGCAGTTATCAATGGAGTCAACAATAACTCTAAACCCGTAGAGGTCGTAAATCTCGTCAAACGACTTGTGTTTGCGCTCCATCTTCCGATATACGCTGTACACCGTTTTACGGCGACCCTTCACCGAAAACTCGCTTAGACCCGCGTTGCTTAGGGTGTTTTGCAGCGACAAACTGAGTTTTTCGACCACCAACTTACGGTTGCCTTCGCGCTTGTTCATCGCCAACCGTAGCGTTCGATACCGCTTAGGAAAGCGTGCGCGCAAACACACATCTTGCAATTCTCGCGCCCAACTGTATAAGCCTAAGCGCTCCGCAATGGGCGCGTAAATTTCGAGTGTTCGTTTAGCTATACCGCGGCGCTCATCGAGCGGACGCTGGTCTAAGCAGCGCATATTTTGTAAGCGATTAGCTAAATGAATAATGATGACGCGAATGTCCTCGGACATCGCCATCAACATACGCCGAAAATTCTCGGCCTCGGATTCCAGCGTATGGCTAAAACGAATCTGCCCTAGCCGACCAACGCCACTCACCAATTTGGCGATATTGTCACCAAAGGCTTCTCGAATACTGTTTGCAACGTGCGCATCCACCCCTTTGAGGTCTGCGCTGCCGCCCGCCGTATTAATCAACAAAGCCGCTGTGAGCGTCGTAACGTCAAGCTGGAGATCCCCGAGGATTTCGACCAAAGCTAAAGAATGATAGACAGCAGGTCTGCCGTTGATAAGCGCGTGATCGCGCAAATGTTGCTCGGCGAACGCAAAAGCTTTTTGCACCGCCAGATGGTTATCTGCACTCAGGTAAGACAAGCTCGAACGCTGAATGCTCGCCAAAGCCTGCCCGGGCGCAAGCTCCGCCCACGCCACAGCTCCGCCAATTGAAGAGCCTTCAGCCAATGAAGAGCCTTCAGCCAATGAAGAGCCCTCAGCCAATGAAGAGCCTTCAGCTGGTAAAGAGCCTTCAGCTGGTAAAGAGCCCTCAGCTGGTAAAGAGCCCTCAGCCAATGAAGTGCCTTCGGCTGGTAAAGATTTATCCGAGGTATGCATGGTAGTCAGCAGGGGCTGCTGCGCGCTCGACACAGTAAACTCAAAGTCCTGTGTCATCTTGGGCTCGAAAAACTGCGTGGAAGATGGCACAGAGATCGAAGGTCTAATTGGTTTTCTACCCACCGATTTAATCTTCCTTTAAACGTGCGTGTCATTGGCCGTGCTCGAATAATGTTTGATTATTCTACGCCAAAGCAATAAAGCGATTGGCCGCGCCGCAAAAATCGGGCGATTGAACAGTGTCGACCGATTAGCAAACTTGATTTAGTCTACCCGCAAATCCTCTGCGGGCGACCAGACCAACATCCTACTCGTCTCTACCTGCCAACTCGGCCTGCAAAGCAGCCGTCAAGGCATCTAGTTCGCTAGTATCCATGGTCGCTTCGGCATCAGTTGCTTCAGGCGCTTCGACCATTTCCAAAACATCTTCAACGATTTTCTTGTTTAGAATGTCCTTCGTTACGAAACCTTCAGCAATTTCACGCAAAGCGATTACGGTAGGCTTGTCGTTCTCTTCTGGGACGAACGGCGTTGAACCCATTGAAATTTGGCGCGCACGTTTAGTCGCCACCAACACGAGCTGAAAACGGTTATCTACTTTGGTTAAGCAATCTTCAACGGTTACTCGGGCCATGATTAATTCCTCTTAAGGTGACTATACAGGGCCGCGCAGGTTAACCATCCGCGGCCTAAATGGGTGATTCACAAGTTCGGGCAAGCGCCGCACTGGAGTGAGAGCCGGGTAGACGGCGGCGCTGTTAACGCTTGATCGCCACCAACTATACTCAGCAAGTGCTAGTTGCTGTGTTCACTCGCGTTCATCAGCGAGCATACGTGTGAATTAAGGGGTCGGATTCTATCACCTTGCCCTGCAACAATCAGCGATAATTCGTTTAAAGCCGTATTAAAATCATCATTTAATACAACAAAATCAGACTCTTTGCAGTGCGCCATCTCGTTTAACGCTTGTTGCATGCGGCTCATGATCACGTCTTCAGAGTCACTTCCACGACTACGCAACCGTCGTTCGAGCTCTTCTAAGCTTGGCGGAAGAACCGAGATACTGACGGATTTTGGCATTTGCTCACGTACTTTTCGGGCTCCTTGCCAATCGATATCGAGCAGCACGTGCAGACCTTTATTGAGCATGTCTGCGACAGCTTGCGATGAGGTCCCGTAATAATTGCCATACACCTCGGCATATTCAAGAAACACGCCGCGCTCGACCATGTCTTGAAACTCAGCCTGATCGACAAAAAAATAGTCTTCGCCATGCACCTCACCTCCGCGCTTGCCACGCGTAGTATGCGAAACAGACATGACGATGGATTCGCTACTTGCGATCAACGCCTTGGCTAGGGAGGTCTTTCCGGCGCCTGATGGGGCGGAAATAATGAATAAGTTGCCGGTGTTCACAATAGCGATACGTGACCTTCGGTGGTAGGTAGTCTCAGTGATGTCGGTATTCTACTCAAAACGACGCGTAATAAAAGTAAAGTTAGGGCTAATTGTCACGCGCTATCTTTTTCAAATCTGTGCATATAAAAGTGCCGTGTTCATTTCCTTTTCAAGCACAGGTCTATTGTCTATGAATGTGTCTACTAAGATAACGTAAGGAGGCGATTACTTGGTTAGCTCCGCGCCAAGCTCAGCTAATATATCAGTCATTTTGCCCGCATGTACCGCACTGCGGTTCGATGCGTTACCTTGCGTTGAGCGAAAAAATACGCCTTGCGAGATCGACGCTAAACGAAAAAAACTGAACGCAAGGTAAAAATGCCAATGTTCAATTGACGCTATTTGCCGGGCCGCACAATAACGCTCTACGAGTTCCGCTTCGCTTGGAATGCTTAAGGAAGCCCGATCTATTGTTCCCAAGCCTTTTAAAAAATCCAACTCTGGCATGCGCAAGCACATACAAAAATAAGCCATATCAGAGACTGGATGGCCGAGGGTCGAAAGCTCCCAATCTAATACAGCAGCAACCTGGGGCTCGCCACGC
This sequence comes from uncultured Gammaproteobacteria bacterium, assembly GCA_964351295.1. Lineage (GTDB taxonomy): Bacteria > Pseudomonadota > Gammaproteobacteria > Arenicellales > Arenicellaceae > Arenicella. The sequence continues at coordinate 2,622 of CAYGNS010000110.1, read as the reverse complement.
TTAAATAACATATTGTCAAATTTGTAGTCGCCGTGAATCAACGTCACAGTACCGTCGTCGGGCGGTAAATTCTGTGGTAACCAGTCAATAAGATGATCCATCGCTGGCCTCGCTTGCGTAAAAGAGAGCTCGTACTGTTTGGTCCATAAGGCAATTTGCCGCGCGAAAAAATCAACGCCCTTGCCAAAATCACGCAAGCCCGTAGCGTCTAGATCCGCATTATGAATACTCGCGAGGGTGTCCACCGCCGCATAATAATAGGCGCCACGTTGGCTCGGCTGGATACTCGGAAAGCGCGGATCAACAAACTGGTCGCCATCCACAAAACTCATCACAAAAAATAAGGCGCCGATCACCTCAGGGTCGGTACAAAGATGCACCATGCGAGGGAGCGGCACCGCAGGCAAAGCGCGCATCACCCGAAATTCGCGATCAACTTGATGAGCAGACTTTAGTAGGTCGCCAAACGGTTGTCGGCGTAATACAAAATCTCCGTCAGCTGTGCGCAAACGGTAAGTGGGGTTGGACTGCCCCACTGCAAACTTCTCGAGGGACTCGATAGGCTTAAAGTCTGGCACTGCCGCAACAAGATAGTGCGAAAGTGCAGCTACATCAAAATCAATCGTTTCGGAGGGCATAAGGCATTTCAGTATTCGCTAACTCGAGCGGCATAACGCGACAGTCATTAAGCCACTTTCTGGAGCCCGAATGATAGCACTTACCCTCTAGGCAAGTACAAATCCCCCTTCCCGCGCTATTTTTGGCAGACTCAACACATTACGAAAGACCTCAATTTTGAACTGCTGGGTCTATCATCTAACTTTGAGTTTTGTATACTTGCGGTTTTTTTCGCGCGGGGGTCTTTCGCACGCGCAAAAAAAGCAGATTACCATTTTTGCGAACACACTATGACTTCAAAGGCTCATGCAGCGTTACCCAAAGAATTGCCCGTCATTGGCATTCTCGGTGATGGTCAACTTTCTAAAATGTCCATCGAGGCTTATCAGCGACTCGGCGGGCACGCGTTTGCATTTGGCAGCAGCACGCAGTCTCCGGCCGGTTTGGTCGCCGACCGCTTTATTGTGGGCAGTGATAAATCCTTGCAAGACCTTACGGCGTTTTTTCAACTCGTGGATGTGGTCACACTCGAGAACGAGTTTATTGACAGCAATTTGCTCATACAGGCCGCGCACGACAGTGGCACAGCCCTGTATCCAGAGCCGTCACGCTTTCAACTGATCGAAGACAAACTCTCGGAAAAGCGCTTTTTTAGTGACAGTGGCACTAAAGTCGCGCGCTTCTTTGCCGTTAACCAACTCGCCGACCTAGTGGATGCCCCAGGTTATTTAAAGCTCGCGAAGGGCGGCTACGATGGTAAGGGTACTTACAAAGTAGCTAATCTAGCGCAGGCTCGCGAAGTGTTCCAAACTATCCAAGGTGCAGGCACGGTGCTTTTTGAATACGCGTTGGAGTATGCCAAGGAGTTATCGATGTTAGTGGCTTGCAACGACCACCAAACGATCTTCTATCCTTTAGTAGAGACGCATCAAGAAAACGGCACCTGTCGCTATGTGTCATTGCCGGCCGGGGTAAGCAGCGCAATTGAAGCGCAAGCGCAACAAGACGTGGGCCAAATTATGCAGAAACTCAATACGCGCGGACTCTTTGCCTTTGAGTTTTTTCTAACCCCGCAAGACGAGCTGATCGTCAATGAGTCGGCGCCGCGACCACACAATTCGGGGCATATTACGATGGACTTAATGGAGGGCGACCAGTTTGAAAACCACATGCGGGCCATCGCAAATCTGCCCTTAGTCGCGCCCAAAATTAGACACACATCAGGCATAATGGTTAACCTTCTCGGCACCCAAGATGGTCCTATTGACGAGCAAGCTATTAGAGCCAGCGCCGGCACCGAAGATTTGCGCGTGCACTTGTACGGCAAAACCGAATCAAGGGTCAACCGCAAGATGGGGCACATCAATCTATGGGGTGAAAACCAGTGGGAGCGCGCCACACACTTAGTAAAAACACTGCAGGTGTAATCCACGCAGCCGTTGAACAAACACCGTTAATGAAACGCATAGCGCGTTCCGCGAGGACAGTATGAAAATAGCCATAGTGATGGGGTCAGATTCCGATTGGGAGGTCATGCGGCCTGCAGCCGAAACACTGAAGCAATTTGGCGTGGACTTTGAACACAAAGTTGTGTCCGCCCATCGCACTCCTGAAGACATGCTCAATTTCGCCAAAAATGCGCGCTCGAATGGCTACTCGGTGATCATTGCTGGAGCCGGTGGCGCCGCGCATTTGCCAGGCATGGTGGCGTCATTAACAACGCTACCCGTAATTGGGGTGCCTGTGCGCGGCAGCCACTTAGAAGGTATGGACTCGCTGCTCTCGATTGTACAAATGCCACGCGGAATCCCTGTGGCCACGGTTGCCATTAACAATGCGATGAACGCAGCGCTCTTGGCCGTGCGCATTCTGGCGGTTAGCGACGCGAAGCTCGCTGAGCAAATGGCGGATTACCATGAAAGCATGGCTGATGCGTCGCGCGCCAAAACTTTACCCGCGGTATAGCTACTATCCGCGGGCAAACGCTCCCGTCGCCTATTTACG
>CAYGNS010000109.1:0-7188 GCA_964351295.1 uncultured Gammaproteobacteria bacterium | reverse complement strand
TCGCCGGCGCGAGCGCGACGACGAACGCGTCCTTCCTCAGCGGCGTGAGCGCGCGATCGAGCACGTACAGCCAGATATCAACGCGCGCGGAAACGTGCGTGTAGATCCTGCGTGGCAGCAGGAACTCGACCAGGCCCGCCTGGCGCTCGCGACCGTCAACGTCTTTGGAACCGTGGCCGCGACGCAGTAACCAGATCGCTGTGGCGATCAAGACAGTCAGCAGTAGGAAGGGCCAGGTCAGGTCGCGCGGCATATTGTCGGCGAACACCGTCCAGATAAAGGTGGCGATCTCGGTCATCGGGCCTGTTGTCGTACTCGTCATCGCACTTCGCTCCGCTGGATGGCTGGGAATTGGGCTTGGCGGACGTTAGCATCTAGACAATCAGCAATATCGTTCATTGATATTCTGCCATCGAACACTAACTTTTTTAATTCAGCAATTATATGTTTAAGTTCGAACAATAAATCATTTTTAATTTCTTTATACTTTCTCTGAGAACGCCCAATATTTTAAAAACGAGTGTATCTAGCTCCCAATAGTTCAGCAATGCACTACGATATTTTTTCACTTCGCTAACTGATTGCAAATACTGGAGTTGCGGATAGAGTTACATAGCTTCACTTCCATTTGAGACCAAATCCAGTCGCTTGTATGCATCAGGCATTTCTGGCACTAATGCTGGCAGAACATTCTTAATTGAATAACTACCGCACATCTTGGATGTATATATGAATTTGTTCTTGAAAGGGGCCACTAAATCTATGATGTTATCGTGGATGTTCATAAGGCGTTGATGTGATTCATCAAGCTTTTTGGCCAAGTTCTTTATTTGCGGCTGCTGTGCTTGCTGGAGCTGCAATAGAGCTTACAGTTGAGTGGCGACCGGTCCGTGATCGCGGTTAGATGATGTTACTCCGCCGCGACGACGGGATTTCCATCCAGTTTGGACAGTTTGTCCCGTTTGACAAAGAACATGTAAGCCAGCGCCAGGAGGTAGATGCCGATGACAATTGTGCCGACCCACTGGATTCGCAGCCATTGGCTTTGGAACAGCAGTGTCAGCACAAACAAGCCAATCGTATTGGCCAGAACATATGAGACTGTCCCGAACCGTTCCGTGGTCAGGTTCAAGTTATCGGTGTAGAGGCGGATAAGTGAATCAAACGAGTTGATCACGAACACGATCCCCACAATCGTCATCGCCCAGTTTGGCAGGCCTGCCGTACCGAACCCGTTGAGATGGTAGAAGTACAGAACCGAAAACCACAGCGCCAACGGAATTGACGGGAAAACCAGCAGAGCGCCCAAGAGTTGCCATGTCTTCAGACCGCCGACAAAGCGGCTGACGAACTGCCCGATCATGATCGACCATGCAAACCACCAGAAGAGGTAGAACTCATGGTACTCCGTCAGCGGAATGATGAATTTGTGCATGTTCGCAAAATAGCCGCCGATGTTACTCGACGTGGAGGCCAGATCGCCAACGCTCATCCCGGCGTTCAAGAACATGTAGAGGATCAACAGTAAGAACAGCACGATAGAGCTGACCGAGAGAAGCCTCACGAATTTCAGGTCGGTCGAGCTGAATGCCGCGACCAGGATGACGAGGAAGCAGATTAGGTAGAACGCGGGCAGAATGGTTTCGCCATCGCCAACCTCTGCAATGTAATAGGGCATGTAGATCAGGAACAACGCACCTGTGAAGGCGCAGGTGGTGATGATCACAACGTTATTGAGGAGTTTCACTGCTGGGATCTGAAAGAACCCGATCCGCGGTTCTATCGCGCAGAAATAGAAGGTCGTCAGGAAATAGAACGCCCAGATCATGAAGCCCCAGAACCCGAACTCAAGCGCAAGCGGGTTGGTGAAAGCATAAGCTGGTTCGGCCGCTGTATCCGCGTATAACGGAAAGTCGAATGCCAGTGGGAACATGATCAGACCGACATCCAGACCCGATGTGAAAAGGATCGCGATGAAGGTGAACAGTGGCACTGGCGTATCACCTGTCAGTGGCAGGCTCCACCACTTGATGACGCAAAAGATCACCAGCGCAAACGCGAGTATGACCCCGAACGAGATGATTGAAGTTAGCATGAGCTATAGCTGAAAGTGGTGTTCGAGGTAGTTGACTAAACGCGGCGTATCGGGATGATTTGAGTTACCCATTACTTAAATTTCCGCAGACAGACGTCACCATGAATAAGAATAAAATTATTTCGTTTGAGAAGCCAGCTCAGTTTGCTGATCCGCTACATGAGTTGATCCGATCTGCTGCCCGCCAGTTGATTCTAAGATTAATGGGGTGATTAATGGGGTCAAAGCCCTTTAATCGGCCTGCCGCTTCCAGTTCGCCCAATTTTTTTAAATAAAGGGCTTCGACGCCTTCAATCTTTTTCAGCGTGTATAATTGAGGTTAGTCATGAAAATTTTTAAAGTTGGGGATACCCAAAAAGCCATTTGCAATAATTGTGCAAGCTTAGAAAATACTACTTATAAACTGGGTGATTTGCCTGTGAGTGATGGCTTGGGGGTTGTTAAGAATGTTCTAGTGGGTATCTGCGACAACTGTGAATCGGTTGTTGTTTTACCTCACCAATCGACCCTTTTAGTTAAAAAGCATATTGAAAAGAAAAGAGTACCTGTTGAAGCGCGAATGCCTGCTCATATGATCGACATCCTTGATTAAAGGGCTTCGACCCCTTTAATCAATACCACTTGCGGAGCCCTACCGTTGAGGTGCTCCGCACTTCGCGTTAAACAGTCTAGAATATGTAAATTAGTCCTAGGCCTACTTCGGCTTCGTAGTTGTTGCGTGCGATGGGGCTGTCCTCAATGTCGCTACTATATCGCTCGTATACCGCCTCGCCGAAAACCTGCCAGTTCTCGTTTAAATTATGGCGGTAGTTGTAGTTAAACCCAACCGAGCGAAATCCTCCACTCAGATTAGTTTCATTCAGCCCCGATGCCGCAGCTTGCTGTGCGTTTATACCAAAATTGGTATTAGCCAGATCGCTATCTTGCACCACCACAGCAATTGCAATTTCGTGACCGGTTCCGTCGTTCTGCTCGCCAAAACGGCGGCCTGCTCCGAACAGAGCGAAGCTTCCGTTATCACCCGTTACTACTCGCCCGTCTAACCAATAACGCCAGTCTGCATTAAAAGCACGACGCGCCTGCAGTACAAGTTCAGCGCTTTCATCTGTATCGCCAAGTCCATTTAATCGACCGTCATCAGAGTCGCTTTCTTCTCGACCCTCGTCAAACGACACGGCGGCTTCGAATAGCCATATGTCAGAACGAAGGCCACGCCACCCAAGCGCTTCTCCCGCCCAGTAGAAAATATCATCACCTTTACGCCATTGTACGGCACCAACAGGAGCGGCTTCGAAGCCAAATTCATCGGATCCTTCATAGGCAGACTCGTATTCAACACTCAGCCCAAGTCCAACGGCCCAACCATCCTCACCTTTCGTGAAGTCATCAACCGAAGGCAGTGGTACCAAAGCCTCTTTATTGTCTTGCGCTAATGCTGTATTCGAGAAACCATGTATGAGTACTAACAATACCAAAGCGGATAAAATTTTCATTTCAAAACCCTTGTAGTTTGTGGATGGCGCAGTCTCCTCCTTGTTCTGTGAATTCAAAATGATTAAAACGTGAAGCCTTGGTGAAGGGGCCACTACTGACCTTATTTGTTGGAATGCTCGTGTTAAACCAATTGCGGTCTACTGAATCTGGCGGCAGACTATCTTCATTACGGTTGTCGCCGATCATTCGACCCCTCTAATCGTACGGAGGTAAGTTGTGCAACCTTGCTCACCGTGTTATCAGGCAATCGTATTAACTAGAGAGCACACTATTATCAAATTTTGCTTACTCAAGATGTTCTGATGCTTTACTCTACGGATTATTTTGAGGAGTTCAGCAATGTTGTTACGTAAAGTTACTAAGCACCTCCAGGAGCAAAACTGGACCGCGGTTTGTATCGATTTCTTAATTGTTGTTGTCGGTGTATTTGTCGGTCTACAGGTCCAGGACTGGAACGAGGTCCGTAAAGACCGAAGTGAAGAGGAGCAATTGCTCATTCGCCTGCTCGAAGAGACTGAACTACTGCTTGATGCGCATGAGCAGGAACTGGCTTATTTTCGCTCTCGAGCGGATGTACTCATGAGCGCAAATACAATCCTATTCTCTCAAGCTCCTAGCCGGGCAATCACAGATCGTGAATGCTTGGAAATCACGTTTTCACACGTACAACGGAGAGCGACCGACGAGCTTCCTGTCCTCGACGAGATTCTGGGGACCGGTCGATTTAGTTTGCTTAAAGAGCGCCGTATAACAGATAGCCTGCGAACTTACCTTTTACGTCGAGAGCGCAGCCGAGCACACTATAACGAAGTGGTAAACGAACTCTTTCGTCTGCACAGCAGGTACCCAGACTTGTTTGCGATTCGTCGTTTACCGGTGGCTGATGGCAGCGCTACCGTATGGCAATCATTAGCCGGCGATGGCTATCAATGGATACCGGAGTGTAGTGTCGAACAAATGAGATCGAATACAGCGTTTTTGAACGAATATGTCGACAATCTTAGCCGAATAGAATCTATGGGAGGCTATGTGGCCGAGCGAAGAGACCACCTTATCGACCTAAAACAGCTTCTGACCAATTCTATTCAGAGTGCGCCGCATCGTTATTGATGCGAGTTAAAAATACGCAAGTTAGTTGACCCATTTAATGGATTTTCCAATACCGTCCCGCTTTCGCTACGAACCCGCGTGCACTAAGGGCATTCTGAGTACTATTTTACCTCTACGAGTTTTAGGTGCTGAACAAAAGGTATGAAGTCCTTGTCAGAAAATAGCAGCGGCAGATTGTGCTCAATACAATAAGTAGCAATAATGACATCGGCAGTTTTACGGATGGTGCAACCATTTTTGCGTAGCTTTCTATAGTTCTCGGCACTTTTTATCGCCATGCGCTTGCCGAGCATATCGAAGAAATTCAATTCATCCATAATCGACTGAGCAATTCGGAAGTCTTTGTCGTTTCGAAAACCTTGAAGAACTTCGGTCAGAATTAGATCGCCGATTCCGACATTTCTCACGCCCAGGCTTTCGTCTAAGATTTTGACTTGAGGAGTGTCTCGACCAAGGAAATAGTCAATCCATACACTGGAATCAACTAAAATCATGAAGCGCTTCTCATATCATCTAAGTCGCCTTCCCATTTTAGCTTGCCTTTATACTTCTTGATCTCAGCTTGCTTCTGAAGCCTTACCAGAGTTTTCAGTCCTAATTCCACGGCATCCTTTTTAGTCTTTAGGCCAGTGAGTTTGAGGGCATCGTTCATTAATTTCTCGTCAATTTCTATATTAGTACGCATTACAAAATCGTTCCGATCAGGCAAATTTATTGGTGTATGATTTTTAACATTTATACACATAACAATCAACTCTACGCGCGCAACTACTATCGCGTGAGCAAGTGGACGATAGATACTAGTAAGCAAAAAACCACGTACTGTAACTAATTCTGAACCATACGTTGATAGGTCATGTGTTTAGGTAGCGTGCTACATTTCGGTTTCCCAACCGCAATGTTGAAATTGAAAACTTTCAGGATTATCGCTTAAAGGCTTAACAGAATGCTCAAGCGCCGCAGCGGGTATACACAGGTGGAAGAAAGAATACTAAGAGAGCTTGCGTACGGTGCTGGCTGTTCCAAAGTGAAAGTATGGTTCGGCCCTGACCTTATTGACGAGCAAGTTATTGAGAAAAGCAAAGATTGAAGCGATTATATAGCTTTAGTCGTTTGGCCAATCCATCCCGCTATTAAAACGCGCATCATCACAATGTTGTGATGCGCAGTCTTGTGTAAACCCACCACCCGAGGTTTTTTATGTTTTCCCTTCAAATATCGTTTCGTTGCCTTGCAGCAATACTCTGTCTATCGCTTTTTACGAGTGTCAGCTTTGCAGCCGACAATCCATACAACAAGGCGCCGAAAGATATTACGAGCAATTGCGCGGCCTACATGGAGTCGTTTAACGACGGACTAACGAAGCTTCTTGCAGAGCAAAGCCCTGCAACTTACGCGACTGTGGCAGAGCCACTAGATGACTTAATGATGCGCTTTTACGATAACGTTCTGCACGACTACCTTATGCAAAACGCGCACCCAGACGAAGCCGTGCGAACAGCAAGTACGGATTGCGCGCTGAAGGGGTTTGAGGCTTTGAGTAGCCTTAATGCGAACAGAGATTTGTACGAACGCATCGCTAAAATCGATACCAAGACGCTTGCACCTGAAAAACGCTTCACCGTTGAATACTGGTTAGAGTCGTTCCGCATTTCTGGTATTGGCGAAGACAAATCTACGCGCGACAAAATTGAACAGCTCAATAACGAAATATCTGAGATTAGCAATACGTTCAACATTAATATTAATAATGCGGTCGGTACTCTGCTCGTTAAACCCGAGCGCTTAGCAGGACTTCCGCAAGACTATCTCGACGCGCACCCCATTGATGAGAACGGTTTTGTGAAAATTACCACAGCGACCCCAGATGTGTTTCCAATTTATACCTACGCACATGATCGTGAATTACGTAAAGAAGTTACGCTGTTGCGCGGGGTAAGAGCTTATCCTGAAAACCAAGCCGTGCTAATGAATCTTGTAGAGAAGCGACAAGAACTAGCGACCACTCTGGGTCATAAGCATTTTGCACACTATGACATGCTCGGCACAATGGTTAAGAATCCCGACAATGCCATTGCGTTTGCCGCTAAGTTGAGTGCAGCGATTAAGGAGCCAGTGGAAAAGGAGAAAGCGCGCATGTTAAAGCGCATGCAAATGATTGTGCCAGAGGCCAAAGAGGTGCGTAGCTGGGATGCGAGTTACGTTGCCAATATTATTCGCGAGCAAGAGTATCAATTAGACGCTAAAGAAGTGCGTGAATATTTTCATTACGACAAGGTGCGCGACGGAATAATCCGATTGTCTGAAGACTTGTTTGGCTTGAGCATCAAAGCGGTCGATGCGCACGTTTGGCATAACAGTGTTGAAGCCTATGAGGTATTCGATAACGACGTTTTGATTGGACGAATTTTTCTAGACTCTCATCCTCGCGAGGGCAAGTTTACGCATGCGGCACAGTTTGGAATCAAGATGGGTAAACAGGATATCGA
>CAYGNS010000108.1:0-7207 GCA_964351295.1 uncultured Gammaproteobacteria bacterium | reverse complement strand
GTGTGGCCGCTTATTGGGATCACGATCGTTACTTTCAGCCTGACCTAGAAGCCATTGCACAGCTTATTCGCGACAATTCGTTTGGTGCCTGGGTTAATCCGTATTTAGAGGGTTAGCGCCGCCTTTAAATGCGCTCAAAACATAAGCTCGCAAGACAGACTTAAATTAGCCAATTAGAGGACCCACATCGTGGCCGTTAAAGACATACTCACCATTGGGCATCCCATTCTCGCCGCAAGGGCGGCCGAGGTGGAGCCGTCTGAGATTACTACACCCAAAGTACAGGGCTGGATTCAAGATATGATCGATACAATGCGCCATGCTAACGGTGCGGGTATCGCGGCTAATCAAATTGGTATTCCCTTTCGGCTCTTTGTGATTGAAGTGGGTCACAACCCGCGTTACCCCTACAAGCCTAAAGTGCCGCTCACGGTGATTATTAATCCAAGCATTACCTTTTTAAGCGAGCAAACATTTGTGTCGAACGAAGGCTGCTTATCGGTGCCGCAACTGCGCGGCAATGTAGACCGACATGTAGAAATTCAAGTGGACTATTTGGATCAAACAGGCCAAGCCGTACAACAAATTATCCGTGGATATTCAGCCTGTACTTGGCAGCACGAGTACGACCACCTAGATGGCATTCTGTTTCCTCATCGAGTAAACGACAAAACTTCGTTCTGCTCTTGGCAGGTGTTTCAAGAGTTTTACCAGCAAGATTACGCCAAGCATGTAGAGGCGCTCGTGGCCGAGTGGGGCGCGTAAGACTTTGTTGATCCGCAGCTAATAGCTGTAACGTAGCGACGCTGTGGCCTCGGTGTCATTTTGATTGAGCAATTCGAATCCGAGCGCATCAATGACTGCGTCACTGTGATTAAGCCCGAGGTTTAAGGATAAACCTCGGGAAATGTCGTAGCGAAGTCCCAGTGCATAAGACGTTTCGTTTTGCCCTTCAATCTCGCCTACATGCGCCGACGCCGAGCCTGTCCACGCATTCCACTTGCGCGTTGCACCCACCGACACATATCGACGGTCAGCTCGGTTTTGTAGTGTGCTGAGTTTCTCAACACCTACGCTCGCATCCACAACAGTACTACCGTAGGTAAGTTCTGCGATTAGCACTAAGGACTGCGAGTCGATTGGCGCTACGCTTTCTAATACCTCAGCGCTCGTGTCCTGCCAACGCAGTGCGAAGCGATAATCCTTGTTGCCCATGGGACGTTGAAAGTTAATACCGATGGCATAATGCGAATCGTCGTCGATGGTGGCGATTATTTGAGTTGGGCCGAAACGTGTGAGGTAAGAGACTCCTGTATCGCTAAGGGCGAGCAGTTCGCTATCAAAATTAAGAACTGCGTTGCCTGTGCCGCGTATCCGCCTTGTTTGCTCTCGAACCAAACCGCTAACATTACCAGCTGCTACCGTACCCCACACGCCACCTAAAAAGACGGCGCCATTATCGACAAAATCGTCGCTGCTCTCTTGGCCGCTTACATACGATGCAAAGTAGCTTGCCCCAAGGGTCCAGCTGTTGCGCAACTGTGTTTCTGCTGTGAGTTGTATGCTATTGGTTAACAGTGCGTTGTCGTCGCTCAGGTCGGAGTCCCGCGCCGCAATATCTACGAGCCCATTAAGTAAAAACGTAGTGTCGCCAAGCTCTATGGCCAGTGGTTCTTCAACAAAGGATAGGTTCTCGTAATTAAGATCCACCGCCCAACTGCTAGTTGTAGCGGAGGTGCCGACTAGCGCAGCTAAAACAACTTTGATTGGCGTGCACTTGCAAGTCTGGAGTCTACGCATGGCTACACCCTCTTTGGAAACAAATTGTGGAAAGCTTGCTGTGCGATGGCACGACCCGTCCGCACGCCCTCGGTGTGGTCGCGCGTCCAATGCACTCCACCATATAAACGGCTCATGCCGTTCTCCTCACATATTTGCTCCAAGCTAGTCCAGTGGCGGGTGATGCCACGCAATTGCGGCCAAAGTACTAAATCAGGTGATTGACCCGTTAATGATAGTTGGTCGGAACCTCGTATCAAACTAATCAGCTCAGTGCCAGCGGCTCCAAAAGTAGAATGCCCCGAGGTGTAGGCAGGAAACGGTGGTGTAGGAATAAGACTCTGCCAATTCGCTTGTCTGACTACACGCGGGTCGGCATTGCCAAACTGCTCAGCGCGTTGGCGAATAGCGCTCTCGGGACGAACAATGTCGTAGTGATACTTGTTGTCCCACGCGCAGATGGACGCGTCGCACTGAGTCATGCCAATTAAGGCGAAATTGCGGGCAAGCTCAAGAAAGTTTTGAGGGTGATCTTTTAGCACTTGAATAGCCAAATATATGAAGTGGCCTGGCGGGGTTATGCCCCAAGGGCCGTCTTCCCAAAAAATTGCGATTTCACTTTGATCGCTTGTACGAAGCGCGCTGTCCATACCACCGATTGTACGAATGTAATTATAGTCTTCGGCAAACTCTGGGCTAGCAGGGTCTAAAAAGTCGATGGCGCGAAACTGTGAGGAAGAGGTCATGCTCCAAGGTTTAATTTGACCTTGTCCGGGAAACAATCCACGGTCGAACGTGTCGTAGCTAGGCCCAGGTTTGGTGCCGTAAAATGGGCCGGTAGGACGCCACCTTAAGCTGTCTTCACGACGGGAATAGCGGCCCAAATAATAGTTGGCCTCGCTCGGTTCGGCGCCGTCGTCGTTGCGCATACGCACCACATGCCGACCGACTTTATTGCCCCATTCAACCCCTTGCGACTTAGCGTCGGAATCAGCAAAGCGCTTGAGAAATTTATTGCGCTCGATCACAAAAGGTTGTTGAAACACTTCCGCCGCCGCAATCGAAAACGCCACTGCGTAAGCAATTTCTGGGTCGGCATTGCTAGGTCCCGCGCCTAGACCGTACGGCTCGGTATACGTCTGAGTAATTCCGTTGGCGGCCAGAAAGCCCGCTACCATAGGCATGGCAAAATTATATGCAGCACGCGGTGGCGTGACGCGTTGGTCCCGCGTTTGTTGCAAGATAATGTCCACCCACTCGAAAACAGTATTTTGTTCTGCTGGCTGGATTATCTGGCTGAGGTAAGAGTGGTTGCTGCCATACGGAGCCGTCGCACAACCTGCGGTAGTAATTACTGGTAGGGTTGCTAGGCTCTTAAGCAGCTGGCGTCGAGTTATGTGCATACCGGTTTAATTTTAAAGTAAAGAAATGCAGTATTTGCGCATTCATAATACTAAATCTCGCTCCTGAGTACATATTGAACTCGATCCATTTGCCGCAAGCGTTGCCGCTGCTTTCTTTAAAGGGGGCGTAAAGAGATAGCTCTTGATCAATGCCAGTTGCTTTAGCGGTCTCGGTTTTACATTAGTATCAATAGTGGTACCATTGTGAGTGTAACTAAAATTACCAATATTGTCGCAGCAATGCGGGCCAATCCCAAAGCCATACGGTTTGATGACCTATGCAAGGTTTGTGATGCCTTTTTTGGTGAGTCTCGTCAATCAGGCTCTAGCCATAGGGTATACAAAACACCATGGCGAGGAGATCCGCGAGTAAATATTCAAAATGCTAAAGGTAATGCCAAGCCTTATCAGGTAAGGCAGGTTTTAGCGGCTATTGATCGGTTGGAGTTGGAGAATGGCTAAAGCAGTTGATCGTTACACTTATCGTGTTACTTGGTCTGAAGAGGATCAAGAGTATGTTGGCTTGTGCGCGGAGTTTCCAAGCTTGAGTTGGCTGAATGCAACGCCAGAGAAGGCGCTGGCGGGTATCCGCAAATTGATAAAAGAGTGTCTTAGTGATATGCAGGCACGCGGTGAAGCGGTCCCAGAGCCCATTTCTGCAAAAAAATACAGCGGAAAGTTTATGTTGCGTTTACCGCCCGAGGTACATCGTTCGCTAGCAATTCAGGCGGCGGAGGCGGGTGTAAGTTTAAATAGGTTAATCGCGAGTCGTTTGCATTAAGAACAGAGTAAATAAAGCGTTCTGAGCACTTGACTAAGCGCGTGCGCAAGGGTATTTTCTCGCATCTTAAAAATGCCTGACGTTCTGCTAGGCATCCTATATGGCTATGTAGCTCAGTCGGTTAGAGCACAGCATTCATAATGCTGGTGTCGGTGGTTCAAGTCCACCCATAGCCACCATTCTCCTTATTAAGTGATCACTGGCTCTACCCCATTGACGGGGGATGGCACTCATTAAACCCTATTGATAATACCATCCCACCCGCAGTGGGCCAGTACTCTCATTCTGTAATTCTCAAAGTTTCTAAAGCCATAGCGATCTGTCTAAAAGACGGGGGACAGCTCTCTGGCGTTTTATCTGCGGGAGAAGTGCAATTTGTTGATGGTGCTCTCAAGTCGATTAATAATGCCTCTGGTCATTATCGAGCTTTCGGTGAGTCTGCGAGAATTGCCGCGGAGACTGCTTTTGGAAGAGCAGGATTCAATTCAGCCGGAAAATATATAGAGAAGGTTTTCTAATGGATATTAGATACGCAAAACAACTGCTCATCATACTTGTCGAGAATGTCACTAGATTGTTGAATGCAGGGTTTGGTGTGAACCATGCAGAGTCATCGCTATTTCAGGTAGTAGGTTTGCTTCAAGAGGAGCCTGACTTGAAAGAGGTGTTTCTAGAACGAGTACAATTTACTCTGAATGCGAAAGATCCCAGAAGTTGCGACGAGGGTATGGTGCCTGTAGAGTTGATTGAACTAGTGACTCACGAACTAAAGTGGCCAGAATTGAAGAGTATCGCTGATGCTAGAATTCGCGATAAGTTTGATTCAGATAGCTTACGTGCTGTTGGCGATGTCTCTATTAAAATTTATGACGCCTTCAACGATGACTGGGAAGATCGAGAGTTCTATGCTTATTACCAAAGCTAATTAAAAAATTGTACAGGCCCTGCTAGGTTGTAGAGCACCGCGCTGTCGTCGTACTTTTTCCCAAATTATTGGTCGTACGACTTGTCCACATTTTGGGGTCGCTTGCGGTATGGGGCGAAAAGTCACTCTAAGCAACTTAGCTGTTGATTTGCGCCTAAATTTGATCCAATTTTAGCGGTTAATTGCAAATGATTTTGAACCATTAGTTTGTAACAATCGATCATCAAATTAACCATTTCGGCGACACAGGGTGGGACAACAAATTATGCAAACGGCGGGTCAAATTTAGCTGTAATTTAACATATGCGTCTCTTTATCAGCCTAATGGCTATGCTTTTTCTGTTTCTACTTTTGGAGCCCCAGACTGCGCTTGTGGGAGGGGTTTCCTGTTTGTATTGTTGATAACTTGAGGTACACAAATGATTTCTCCATTAGATAGCTTCTTGGCCGACCTCCAACAGATGTCTTTGTTTTGGAAAACGGCTACTCTCCTTATTGTTTTGGTTGGTTTTTATGTGGGTGTTAAATTATATTTCTTAACAAAACAAGTTCTGCTCTCGGCATTCTAATTAATTGTGCCAAGCAGGCTTACTAAAAAGGGTTAGGCTGCTAAAACTCTTAACTGTGAATTTAGTAGCCTATAGCGCTTGAATGTAAGGCTTTTATCAACCTTCAAATAAGAGCGGAGTTTGAAACGAACCCAATCAAAGAATGAAATCTTTTTAAAAAAAGGTGCTGACAAGTTAGCGCAGCGAGTTAGGGGGCTTTATCCGAAGTGATGCTTTAGGCTCTGGTGTGAATTGAGTTATTAACAATTGGAAGGCGCATCGTTCGGGGAAGGTCAATCAGTTTTCATGATTGTTATTGAGCACATGGCTGGCAATCAACACTCCCTTAAAACTCCTTACTCAACTCTCTATCTAAATCAGGTTTAAACTCTACGGTCAGTCGAGTTATGTTTTTATTTTGGAGACCAGATATTTTCCACAACCGCTCAAATTATCAATACGGTGCGAAATAAGGTTTTCGAAAATCCCACCAAAAAAGCGCTAATTGATTTTATCTTCTATATATAAATCAATGACTTAAATAAGTTCAGCGCTAAATAAGGTATTTTAAAGTAAAATAAAATATCCTTAAAGCCATCAAATAAACAAGATTCATAATGCTAAATCGTATGAGCTCAGGCGTACCCCTCGCACTGCATATGTTCAACGCACTTCGATGCGGATGGACTCGTTATATCATCTTGAAAACGCCATGCTAAGGCGCATCGCGTTTAGAGGGTTTAGCTTAGCTATGGGCACTAGGGAATCCATACTTCCGAGTTACGATGCCAACACCGTTCCACTGGTTCATTCGTTCTAACCCTACTCTCTAATTAAGTGCATTTTTGTACCCGGGAGTGCGAGTAACGGTCAGTGATTGTGGCCAGATTCGATTTGAGTCTTGACTGTAAATAGCGGTTTTCCTAAAAAGTCGTTTAATAGTTCATCGACACGATCCGATGCTTCAAACATGGGCCAATGTCGCGCTCCAGGAATGACTTCGATGCGTACATTGGGCGCGTATTGCGGTAGTCGTGATAAAAACTCCGGTACAAAAGTACCGTCGTCGGCTCCCCATACAAGCATGGCTTGAACTGGGGTAGCTGCTGTACGGCTAGGCCAGAAATCGGAATCTGAAATGTCCGCAAACTCAGGGATATTGGCGAGGTACCACTTGGTACCACCGAGTAGTGATTTAGGGCGGGTTAAAGCTGTTTTGAATTGCTCAGCGGCAGGCTCGCTCATTAAGCCTAAAGTCACCAATCTGCTATAACCGACTTGCCACATATTGGTCGCCGCAGTGGGATCTAGTGCATCACTTTGAGCCATTGCTTTGAGCCGTTGTACATAGTGAGAGGATGTTTGTTGTCCGGAGTGGGTAGCCAGTAATTCCAAGAATAAATTAAATGGCGGTGCGCTAAATACCACCAGCTTGGATATATTCTCTGGGTACGCTTGGGCGTAGCTCCAGGCCAAAGCTCCACCCCAATCATGCCCCATCAAAATAAATTGTTGCTCACCGTTGATCTGTTTAACTAGTTCATTAAGGTCTGCTGCGAGATTTTCGATTTTGAAGGCGTTTAAGTCATCAGGGTGGTCCGACAGATTGATGCCTAAACCGTCTAAAGCCACTACTCGATAGTGTTTGGCGAGCTCATCAAGCTGATCTTTCCACATATACCAAAATGACGGAAAGCCGTGATAAAAAACAATAAGAGGCCCTTTGCCTGCCGTCACATAATGATACGTATGACCATTGACCATTGCATAG